>JAAYIG010000163.1 GCA_012523595.1 Fibrobacter sp. | reverse complement strand
TTTCATTTCTGACAATTCTTCCCTCATGTATATTGCCTTTCATGAAAAGAAAACGGCTGCAAACTCCTCATGACCGTTTCTTCAAGGCAATGTTCGGCAAAACTGCGGTAGTTTCCAGTTTCGTTAGATGGAAGCCCGGTTTCACCGGGCTTATTTTGGCTAGAGACGCCATTAATGGCGCCGAGAGGGGAATTAAACAAGGTACAGAAAAAGTTGTTTTCTATGCCGGTCTGTCGACTGAAAGGATCGCATATCTTCAAAAACAATCAAAGAAAAACAGTGGTGAAATTAACATGTAGATTTATAACTTATTCCCGACTATTTTCCGCTTCTAAGAAATCCCTGGCTGCGTTTAGGGACCGCTATAATCAGATAACTATCAAAAGAAAGTACTCTTAAATGGCAGGATTTTTGATGTGATTTAGTGTTATTGTTTATCCGCAACCACCGTTTAAACAGAGGCATTGTTATGAAAAATGTCCGATACTGTTTATTCGCCTTTGGTGCGAATCTGCTGATTGTTCTGGCTCTGTATCTTTTTTTTCCAAATTACCGGGAAGCAATTTTCTCAGAGGACCGTCTGATTGAAAATATCACTGCTGTATTGTATCTCTTTGTTTCGATCCTATGTACCATCTTTGCAATAAAATCCAGGCGATATAAGGTTGCATTGTCTGTAATCGGTGTTATCAGTTTTATCTGCTTTTTTGAAGAAGTAAGTTATTTTGAACGCATATTGAAACTGAACATGCCACGTTTCTTTGGAATAAAAATTGACGGTTTTCATGATCTTTTTTATTTCGCGTATAAGGCTGCTATCCACTTCAAAGCATCTCAACCCTCTCTTCTTTACCTGTTTTCCGGATTAGGTGCGGCAGCAGCAATATTTCTATTTTATAAATTAATACCGAAAGCGCGTAAAGCTCTTCAAGAAATGCATCCGGAATTTTCCATTCTTTTCTCATTTTTTCTCACCTGTATTACTTTGTCTCTCATTATTGATCTTGATATCATAGTAAATGATCTGCTTTTTGCATTTGAGGAAATGATTGAATTGAATGCTGCAGTTGCATTGATATTCTGCGGCATAAGTCTTTACGGACAAAATGCAGGGAAACAGCGCCGTTCCGGGATTGTAAAGACGAGGGGAGTGTCAGAAAAAAAATCCATCATCCCCGAAATTCAACAATAATGTTGAATTGAGTGGCCGTAGATAAAGCAGTTCCGGGGCTTAAGATCCCGGGAAACCAGACCGGGATAACTGTAGTTCTCTCACTAATTATTCACCATCATTCCAATAGAAAAAACAATACAAAACGCCAGCCAGAGGTACAGAAGTATGTTGTTGAGAATCTGCTCTGAAACAGATTGAGCCTCTTCCTTATTGTTTTCTTTCATCGCCTTTCTTTTGGTCTGTACGTGTCTGTAAATGGAGAAGAGAGTCCAGACAAGCAGTATCAGACCGGTGATCTTGATTAGAATTGCGGGAAGGTCCATAGTTTATCCTTTATCCTGTGAAAGGTTTGTGTCCTGGTGCGGAAGTCAATAATATTCGTTTGCCATGGTTATATATTGCTGCCGGTTTCATCGATATCAGGATTTTCCGGGGGAGGCAGGCTGATTTTTACCGCATTAAGCCGTCTTGATGCAATCTCCTGCCCATTCCAGAGAAGAACAAATTCATAATTTCCCTCTTCGGGAAGGGGCAGCCCATTGATATTACCCCCGATTTCAACTACTACTCTACGATTTTCCGGAGCCATCACTTCCCATGGCGGCATTTCCATGGAGAAAGGCCCGCCTTCCTTACGAAAAATAAGCTGCGCAGTGCCATTTGAGGCAACATCGGCAAGTGCCACATATATCGCGCAATTACCATGCTTGGATGGATAACTGGGACTGTTTATGGAACTGAACGTTCCTGCTAAAATGCTTTTACCTGAAGCTGCATCCCGATAGTAGTAATCGCAAATCACCATTGCTAAAACGATTGGTTTCATTGGAAAATCCGATATGAAATGGTTCCATTTCAGTGAATAGTTTCAGAGGACAGAAAACTCCTCATACCTCTTATTCCGCTATAAGCTGCTATAATATACTTAATAGAAACGTCTCATGGATTGTGATCAGCAGTATACGATATATCAGCCTTGATACCAATACCGGTATTGGAATAGGTGGAGAAGCTTTCGCAGGAACTACAGATTGGTGAGGAGATGATTGTTAGAAACCGATCATCATTCCCATAAAACAGGTATTCAGAAACAACTAAAACGACATATTATCCAGAGCACTACCAGATTGTGATGTAAACTATATTTATCAGGTGAAAAAATTACTGCTGCTGATTCTGATAACTGAAGCGGCGATGTGCAAATCGCTTGTCTTCCCGCCATATAAACACTCCTATGGGATAAGAAAAGCCACCCCGGCTCATCTCTTTATGTTCTTCGGACCAAGAACCAGGTTCGATGATCCTCAGGGATTAGCTACAACACGTCTTGAAACATGGGATGATCCCTCCACTGAAAAAGACGATGATGAGGTGGTAGTCTACGGTGTTAATTCCGGACAACATGAGATTATTTATAATACCTCCATGTGGGGTCTTGACTTATACGGAAAAAAAGGTTCCGGTGAGGGGCAGTTTCTTTTCCCCAAAGGAATTGCGGCTGATTCAAAAGGAAATGTGATCGTTGCTGATTCCGGAAATAACAGAGTGGTACATCTGTTTAATCCCAGATCCAAACTCAGATGGAAAGCTGCATATTATGCCAGAGAAAGCAGTGGTGGATTTAAGGGGCCTTCCAGAGTAGCTCTGGATGAAAAAGGGGATATCTATGTAGCTGACCAGGGTAACAGCAGAATTGTTATCCTCTCAAAAGATGGAGATGTAAAGCAGGCCATCCCTTCACATAACAAGTTTACCTTTGAAAACGGTCCTACTGCGCTTGCGATGGCCGATGGTTCTGCGAAGTGGAGCTTCTTCAGGAGAGAAAAGATCATTTTCTGTGCTGACAAAGGTGGAAAAAGAGTCTGGAAACTTGATTTAAACGGCAATGTTTTAAAAAAAACCAGTCTTCCTGACGGGTACAGCGCCTGTTACGGGGCAATTGATTATTACCACAATTACTGGATTACCGACAAGAACCGGCACTGCGTTCTTAAATTTGACCATGATCTTAATCTACTCGATATATTCGGATCCCATGGTACAGGAGACAACCAGTTTGTAGAGCCGCGAGGCATTACCATATATAAGAGATATGGTCAGGTGTTTATAGCCGAGCAGAAAGGGGCACAGTATTACTGGATCGGTACAGAATTAAAAAGTGCATCACTTAACTCTGCTCAAAACGTTCCATACGAACTGACAATAAAGGCAACAGAGTACAGCTTTGTTTCTCTTTTTTCTCTTAACGGAGCAGACACTGTTTACTATATGATCCGAAGAATGACGTTACCGCCGGTGTTTACTTTGCCTGTGTTAACTGAAAAGAAACTTGTTCCGGGAAATCAAGTAATTCTGAAAATAGAACCCACGTATTCATCGTACACATACAATGCGTGGTTTTATCCTGTCACAATTAATTAACCTGTTATTTTCGGGAGAGATGAGATGAGACTTCGGAAAGAAGAAATCAGCCGTAAACTTCTTCACCTTTTCGCGCTCGTGATGCCGATAGGGATATTCTATATGCCTAAATGGTCTATGCCTGATTATCTCCCTACAAGTCTTCTTGCCGTGTTTCTTGTAGGTTCAATAGTGGTTGAGACTCTGCGGTTCAGGATACCGGCGGTCCAGAAAGTCTTTTACCTTCTCTTTGGAAGCATGCTTCGTGAAGAAGAGTCATCTAAAACAACAGGTTCCACCTACGTTGTCGGTGCCGCACTTCTGTGCTCAATTCTTTTCCGCAATCATCCTCATATCTCCTTTATGGTATTAAGTCTTTTTATACTTGGGGATGCTGTAGCTGCAATAGTGGGGATCAGTATTGGAAGAATAAAAATAGGGAAGAAGAGTCTGGAGGGATCTGCAGCTTGTTTTCTGCTCTGTATCACTCTTTTTTACGGAGTTTTCCCGTTCGTCCCGGGACTTCTGGAACAGTGGGGAAACAGGGTGCCATTTCTCATAGTGCTTGTGACCTCATTTGCCATAACATTTTTCGAGCTCATTCCTCTGAAAATCACTCCCAAATTTACTATCAATGACAATCTGGCTGTGCCGGTGATAGCGGGATATACGATGCTTGGGTTGTCAGTTTTGCTGGGGATATAAATCAGAGCACTTCGATGGTAACCGGGAAGAGGATTTCCGCTGTGGCTCCTCTGAAGTACTTGTTATTATAAAGTGCTACCTTGCCATGATGGACATCCGCGATTCTTTTTACAAGGCTCAGTCCCAGGCCGTTTCTCTTTTTCAGAGTGGTAAAGAATGGTTCGAAGACTCTGTCCCGGATCTCATCCGGAATCCCTTCACCGTTGTCAATAATTTTGATGTAAAAGTGTTCATCGATTTCACCTGTATCCACTATTATCTCGGAACCCTCTTTGCTATGCTGCAATGCATTGCGTAAAAGTTCCTTTACAGCAAACTCAAGCAGCTCAGAATTGGCTTTGAAGGTCCCGCTGACAGTGCGGCTTTCGATAAAACGAACATTTAACTGAGTCCCTCCATTTATTTCCGGCCATCGGTTTACAACATCCCTGCATATGTCGCGGATAAGGTCAAATGAACTGGAGATCATCACCGCCGGCTCACCAAGCATCATAAGCTGTTGAATCAGACTGGAGATACGTTCAGTCTGCTGCAGGATCAGTTTTATGAGATGATTGTATTCGCTGGATTCACCAAGATCATTAAGCAGAGCGGAAGAGAGCGCATTAATGGCATTTAGCGGATTTCGTACCTCATGCGCTAATCCTGAGAAAAAAACCGGAAGCAGGGTTGGGTTGTTGGAGGAACTCAGTTCTTTTTTGTTTGATGTGATCCGCTCAAGTGCCAGGGAGACATGCCATCCAAGAATATCCATGATGCTCATGTCGGAACGATCAAAGTGTCTTTTTTCGGTGTCTGCTGTATATATGATTCCAAGAATCTCACCACTGTTGCTTATAAGAGGCATACAGATCAGTGATTTAAGATCGTCGTTATTTTCACCGAATAAAAACGGGAACTGTTCATTTAGCTTTCCATAGTGGATTGAGGGAGTGTATTTGCGGCAGATAAGGCTGGCAGAGTGCGTTGAAATAGAAAATCTTACCCCCTCGCTCATCTTTCCGTTTTGAAATCGGGCGCCGTAGGCGATCTCTGTCTTTACAAGAGATATACCGGCGATCGGCACCTTGAAAAGAGTTGCTATCTGGGCGGTAACATTGGTGCAGAGCACTTCATGTGACCACCACCTTGTGCGTAAAAGGGAACGAATGCTCTCGATTGCCGTGCAGCAACACGTTTTTTCACTGACTGATGGAACAGAATTAGTATTGTTAGTGTGTCCAGAACCAGCATCAGCAGAAAACCGGGAACAGTCTGCTCTCCCAGGAAATTTGTTTTTAGAGTTGTACATGACCTCTTTTTCTTGTCACAACCCGCAGCCTGTCACCCACAAATATATTAGTTCGATTACTCATGGTCAAGAAGTATCAGA
>JAAYIG010000162.1 GCA_012523595.1 Fibrobacter sp. | reverse complement strand
GAGTCAAAGTCCGATGAGCCGAAACTTGACTACGGCTTCTTTGAGCAAACCTGCCTCTGATATTTTCCACTCCGTCAAACCTGCGTTACTGCGCCCTTGTTCTGGTTGTCTGCACCGGAAAATAATTTCCTAAAAACACCGGAAAAAGATTTCCCATTGATTTAGAAGATAACCAGGTAATTAAAAGGTATGGGAGATAACCCCAGGGGGATCCCCCTGGGGTTGACTATAGCGACTCCCGCCGAAATTACCCCTCACCAGATTCCTGGATTATTTTCGGGGTTATCAAAAAACCTCAAACAGGAGTCGCAAATTGGAAGGTTATCAAATGTATCAAGCTAAAATTCTTCTTAAGCAGGGTTTATCCCGGCAAACAGTCGCCGGAATTCTTGGTGTCAGCCGCCGTACCGTATACAATTACGAGAACGGCGTCGTATTTAAAACAGATCATCACCCTGGACGTCCCAGAGGCAGCACAAAGCTGTCCCCTTTTCATGCCTTCATCAACTCCAAACTGGAGGAGGATTTCACTCTCAACGCGGAACTGCTTCTGGATAAGCTACGTGCTCGCGGCTATGAAGGAAAAATAACCATTTTACGGGACTACATCAGCAAAAAAAGAGAGGAGATATATAATACCGCGGTACGGCGTTTTGAGACCCTACCCGGACAGCAGGCGCAGGTAGACTGGATGCATGCGGGAACCGTGCTTCAAAATGGTCGCAGGGTTAAGCGTTATGCATTTATCATGAAACTTGGATACTCCCGCCGCAGCTATGTGGAGTTCACCACATCCATGGAGCAGAGTGTCCTTTTTTCCTGCATGATACATGCCTTTGAGCATTTTGGAGGCATTCCTCAGGAAATTCTTTTCGATAACATGAAAACGGCTTACGTATACAACAACGCAAACTGCCGATGGGAAGTAAACGTCAGAATGGCAGTATTCGCGGCTCACTACGGCTTTACTCCCCGCCGGTGCAGGGCGTATCGTCCAAAAACCAAGGGCAAAGTTGAGCGGGAAGTCCGGTATATCCGCACAAGCTTTCTGCCCTCTGTGAGCGGTGATCTTTCACTTGTCCCAACTGCCCGGTTAAACGAGCTTGTAGAGTTGTGGATGGAAAGAGTTGATAACAAAGTACTGCGAGATTTCGGCGAGACCCGCAATGAGCGATTTGCTCAGGAAAGAGAGCGTCTAAACCCTCTTCCAGATCAGCATTTTGAATACAGGGTTCCTGAAGTGCTCTTTGTAAACAGAGAAGGTAAAATGACCTTTAAGACTAACCGCTATAGTATGCCCGAAGCTTACCGGGGCAAACAGCTTGAAGGCCTGCTTGATTTACTTGAGCATAAACTGACACTTAAATACCAGGGGACTGTTATCAGAACCCTGAGCCTTGCTCCTGCCGGATCAAAGCAGACAATCATTGATCCGCAGGACAGAAAAGAACATTATGATGCCTGGTTAAGAGGCCGTGAACTGGAAGAGCGCATACGGATGCAAATAGTGGAAAAACGCAAAAGAGCGCAGCAGGAGAACGTTACCGCTGATCCTGTCATTTATGATAATCTCTTCTCTTGCAGCGAAGAAATGATAGAGGAGGTTGCGGTATGAAAAGTGTTACCGTTGAAATACTGCGCAACAGCCTCCTTGAGCTCAATCTGGGCTTTGCATCAAACTACATCGACACGTTCCTGCATGAGCAGGCCCGCGATGAACGTCCTTTACTGGAGAGCCTCTGTGACCTTCTGGAACATGAGATTACCCAGAGGCGTCAGCGTGCTGCCAAAACCCGCTTAAAGCTCTCCAGGCTTCCTCAGGTTAAAAATGTAGAGGATTTTAAGGTTGAGGAAGTTGAAGGTATTACAAAAAAGAAACTACTGGAACTCAGCAGCCTCTCTTTTGTTGAACGTAAAGATAATGTGGTGCTTATGGGGCCATCCGGTCTTGGTAAGACCCATATTCTTTCAGCGCTGGTCTACAAAGCCTGCCATCAGGGTTACACGGCGTATTACATGTCAGCTCAGGAGTTGATCGAGGAACTGGTCAAGGCAAAGCGTCAGAACCGGCTTAAGCGAAAACTGGCATCGTTGTGTAAACCGCATCTTTTGGCTATAGATGAGATTGGTTATGAAACCTTCACCAAGGAGGAATCAACACTGTTTTTTAATCTGGTTGCCTCTCGATATGAGAAATCATCCATAATACTAACCACCAACAAGACATTTGGCCAATGGGGCGAACTGCTTGGCGACAATGCCATAGCTACGGCAACACTGGACCGTTTGCTGCACCATGCCGATGTGGTCATCATGAAGGGAGAAAGCTACAGGATCAAAAACCGCACTAAATTGGGTCTAATACCCTCAAATCTGTTATCTTCTGGAAAGCATAATGGGAAATAATATTCCGGTGAATGTGGGAAATATTAAACCGGTGTTGACAGAATGCATCAGAATAAGCCCGATATCAGGACAAACCTGATATCATAATGTATCGTTTGCCCTTATTCATTCTGTCAATCTGAACCCACTTTTGATCATGGCTCAGACTGGGGTGCGAATCGCATCTGTTTTCTACATATAACACAGGTTGTTCCACATATTCCGCTAACTTTGTAAATTTCCCCTGCATATCGCCTCTGTACAACTGTCTTCGCATTCTGCTGTCCGGGTATGAATCAGTGATAAATTCATCTCTGGAGATTATCACCGGATGCCCATCGGGCTGTGTTAAACTGATAATTTTGCTGGTTCCGCTTTCAAGAATTGCTTTAAAATAACCTTCCTGCCCCTTGTGTTTGCCCCAGTAAACTATTTCATCCGGTGACTGCCAGATATGGTGACTGATGATTTCATCAAAGACCGGGATGTCCACTTTACGGCTGAAAATATCAGCGATAAAGAGACTTGAATGCTGTAACCGGTTTACATCGAATCTGACCAGAAATGCTATCTTTGATCCATCTGGTGAAAACTGAATATGATTGAAGTGAATTGTTCTCAATATTTCCGGGTTTTCGGAATATTTCAAACATTTCAACGCCTCTTTCCAGTTTATTTCATAAATGACTGATTCAGTTGAAAAATCCAATACTTTGATATTAACATCTTCAAGAGAGGGCTTTCTTTTATGGCAGAAATAACCATAATCAGCCCGCCTTTCGGCAAGAATCTCATAGCTTAATGCGGCGTAGTGAGTGTCGCTCCAGCTTTGAACAGGGTACTTCAGTTCACAGGACTTTCTTTGGTCTACATCAAACAAAATACCACAGTATTTTCCATTTCTGAAATCATTGTAAATAACTGTTGATGGTGAATACCAACCGGCTCTGGCTCCCTGCTGCCAGTTCCAGGCTCTTGTTGCTCCAACATGTGCGATGATTTTGTTCTCCTGCCAATTGTACAGAAATATGTCTGATTTCTTTTCCCCGTCTGTTTTGTAATTGATCGATGCATTATTCGCATGCACAAGAATGAGAGATGAATCCTTTTTGTTGAAAGGAGAAATATCATAATAGCCGCAGAAAGTATTCCTGTATTGTTCAAGAGTTATCTGCCTGTATGGCATTGAAGTTTCAAAATTGAATCGACTGTTCTTAGCATATCTGAAGCAGTTTCTCAGATATCTGATCCATAAAAAGACGATCGACAGGGAAGGTGACTTTTTGATAGTCGATAATAGACTCTTTACTTTAATTCTTATAGACATTGTTACTTCCTTCAGAGCTGGAGAACATATCCGTCTTGATCTTCTTATAGACTTCAAAGAGGTTGGTTCCCGTAATCTCAAGGTTGAAAAATGTATTGAATCGCTCAAGTGCGGCCTTTTCCAATTTTTTCCGTTCAGATTCATCTGTTAAAAGGTTAACTATTCTTTCAGCCATGAATGCATCATTGTTTACAGGTACAACAGCTCCTGTTTTTCCGTTTTCAACGCAGTCCCTGTTGCCATCTACATCGGTTACGATACAAGCCTTTCCCAATCCCATAGCCTCCACTACTGAGAGCGGCAGACCCTCATATCTTGAGCTTGATACATATAACTTTGAGCCTGCTATGACCTGTAGAGCATCTTTTCTGTCCAGCCATTCAATCAGCTCGATTTTATCATCCAGATTATAATTTTTTATGAGTTTAACAAGATGATCTTTTTGCGGAGAATAGTGCCCGGCACCAAGGATTATGCATTTTATTTCTGTTGATTTGACAATTATTGCCATCACTCTTACGAGCATATCCAGATTTTTCTGATAGCATGGACGGGCAACAGTACAGATGTAATTTTTATTGGAGAAGCTGGACTCAGAGGCTGACTTCTCGGGTCGAAAAATGGAATTTGTCCATGTGATCACTTTTTCAGGGGAAATCTTTACATTCTTTATTGCCCTTTTTCTTTCTGATTCAGAAGTCGCGACTATCAAATCAGTAAAGGGAACCATTCTTCTTTCGATAAACTTATAAATGGATCTCAGGAATTTGTGCTCTGCAGAAAGAAAGGAAAATGCGTGAGGGGTGTAAAGAGTTCTGAACCCTGCAATCTTTCCTGCTATTCTTCCCAGTACACCTGCTTTTGCGCTGTGGCAATGAACTATGGAGTCCTCGGGAAGTTTTTTGAGATGCCGGATAAGTTTGAGAAGAAAAGAAATATCACTGAAAGGATTAATACTCCTCTTAGGTTCCCAGTGAATGAAATTGACATTCCGGCTCTTCAGGTTACACCTGAAATCTTTAGGCGCGAATATTGTAAAAGATGTGCTGTTGTCTTCTGCGGCACAGGCATTCACTGCGTTGCAGATATAAACCTCAACGCCGCCAAGGCACTGTGTTATATGAATTATATGCATAAATCAGGTGCCTAATGCTTTCTGTACCCACTCTATAATGCCTGATTTCCTGAAAACGGAATCAGGATGATAATCATTCACTGAAGGAACTATAAACTCAAAATCATCAAGTTTGTTCAGATTGTCCCGGCCTATCCTGAAAAACCTAGCGCCGTTCTCTTTTTCAAATGAATCTAACCAGGCTCCGCCAAGAGTTAAAACCGGAAGCCCTATTGCGGTGTACTCAAGCAGCTTGGTGGAGATGAGCTGGTTAAAAGGGTAAATGTCCGGAACCAGATTCAAGCCATAACGGGCTGAAGCCATAAGTTCAGGAACTTTCTCATAAGGAACCTTGCCGGTTACAGTGACATTTGAAAACCTGCTCAACTCTTCCGAAATCTCAGCCGGAGGCTGGCCTATTATCAAAAATGATCTTCCTGGAAAAAACTTTATCAATCTGAACAATGGTTTGTCAATTTTCCTGGTTGGGTCCAGTGTGCCGCAATAAACAAAATCATACTTGTGTGGAATCTTCGGGACTTTGAAGAATATCTCCCCGCAGATTACAGGCCGGTAAAAAAATGGAACATTATCATTGTATGAGTAAACTTTCCCGACAAGCTTATTCTGGAATACCCGCATATCGGGTTTAACGTTTCTGGTCTTTTTAATAAAATCTTTTATTCTGGGGAACGGGGGAACTGAAGTCGATGTGTATTCATGAACGGCAATTTTACCTGTACCCGGATTATCAGTCACCATCCCCATGAATTTCCAGTGTATACGGCCGAATGGCACGAATCCTTTCTCCCTGTGCTCAATGACACATTTGATTCCAAGAGCGGAAAAGATAGATATATAAGAATAGATGCCCGGCAGGTGGGCTTTGCCGTGGTGATATAATACTATGTCTGGATTGTTCATTATTATCTATACATCGCGCGTGCACGTGATGGGAAAAGTTTAAGAATTAAAAATTTTGCTATTCTGAGTTTATTATGAAGGTATTTACACCTTACCAACTGGCTGAAAGACGCGGTACCAGAAGATAATGCTGTCATAACCTGAAAGGCTTCATGATGACGAGGCTGCATGAGATTTTTATACTTTTCATACCACATCTGATAACCCTGCATCTTCTTACTGCCGGTAGTGATTCTCTTTGCATGTGATTTATCAATGCAGATAGTAGGGGAGCCAACCCTCAGAGCCGGTCCGTATTTGATTATCAGACGTGTCCACATATCGTGGTCCTGGAGAGCTGGTAAATT
>JAAYIG010000161.1 GCA_012523595.1 Fibrobacter sp. | reverse complement strand
CTGTCCATGGCAATCGTTCTGACGACTCTTTCTCCCAGATGCTGCGTAGTTTCCAGTATCAGGTTTCTGGATTGATTGTTCTCAGAAGCTGGCAATATAACTTTTAAAGCTGTGTTGATTTCGGGCAAATCACCCTCTCCAAAAGAGACATCCACAACAGCTCCTACCACCTGAACTATTTTTCCGGTATTCTGATAATTTTGGGAATCTTTGTTATCTGTGTTCATATACACTCCATTACTGATCAATAGCCTCTTTACCTGAGACTATTTCGGTGAGTTCTGTGGTAATAGCAGTTTGCCGTGCGCGGTTGCGCAGTTTGATATAACGCTGAATCATTTTGTCGCAATTTGCTGTTGCTGCATCCATCGCACCCATGCGGGCAGCATGTTCACTTACGGTTGAATCCAGGCATGCTTTGTAAATTTTTGCTCTGATGGCCACCTGAGAGACACTGTGCAGTAATGAGGTGCTATCTTCCTCGAGCAAGAAGTCTTGAGGCTCAGTGAATAAATCTTTGCTGATTTCAAAGGGCAGCAGACGTTCCAGACAGGGCTCTTCCAATAATGCAGCTTTTCTGGTATATACGATCCAGATTTCCTGGAATGCACCTTTTATAAATATGTCAAACAGGTCATCAGCAATTGTGCTGGCAGTGGTATAATTTGGAGCGGAATTCCCCGCATACACTTTCTCTACAGGAAGTTTTTGACGCTTGAAAAATGCATGTCCTTTTGATCCTGCAAAGCTGAACAGGCATTCGCATCGTTTGGAAGAGAGAACATCAGAGAGCTGTATAGCTTTCCTGATTGCATTTGTATTGTATCTGCCACATAACCCTCTGTCACTGGTGAACAGTATTATCAGTGATTTTTTGACTTCCGGATATCCATTGAGGAATATATCGGGATTCTTGACCAGAGATGCTATCCGGTTAAGCATTGACATTGAATTCTGGTAAAAAGGGATTGCAGCCTGTTGCGTTTTCAGGTATTTCTGAAGCTTTACCGAGGAGATCATTTTCATGGAACTGGTGATTTTCCTGGTGTTCTTCAGGCTGTTGATTTTTTTGTTATATTCTCTTAATCCCACCATGGCTTTTTACATCGCTTCCTGTTTTCTGGGTGGAGAAAGCATTATTGAACGCAATTCTTCACTGTTCTGAGCATTTATCCAGCGGTTGAGGAAACTCTGGTTATTTACTGCCTGAGCGATTGCAGCCAGTGCATGTAAATGGGTGCTGCGCTCATCGATT
Source organism: Fibrobacter sp. (assembly GCA_012523595.1). Lineage (NCBI taxonomy): Bacteria > Pseudomonadati > Fibrobacterota > Fibrobacteria > Fibrobacterales > Fibrobacteraceae > Fibrobacter > Fibrobacter sp. Next base: position 5,291 of record JAAYIG010000161.1, on the reverse strand, counting down.
GTTCCAGCCAGAAAGAATGTTGCACGAACATTGGGTGCGGTGGAGCTGAAAGGAATCCCTGGTTTGCTGCGTACCGCCACCAGTGCGAATTTGTGTTCTCCCGGAATTACAAGATGAGGAACAGCAAATACCGATGTCAGCGCAGTTGAAGCGGTCTGTTCCCGATCCATAAGTTGCTTGTAGATAGCATCAGCTTCAAACTGAACCTTTTTTGAAAGATGATCTGCAGCTTTTAAAAACAGCTCTTCGAGACTGAGTTTATGCTCGATATCAAGTATTACACATTCTTTTATGATTTTGTCAAATTTATCCTTAAAGGGAGCGCTCTTCTCTTCAGGTTCCTGGAGAATATCGCCAATTTCTTTTTCAAGAGAGGGCGAGAGCAGTTCTTTAGCAGTTACCCTTTCGATTAATTTATACATTTCATAACGGTTCATTCCCGGAGAGTCTGCAACTGCCATTGCCAATGAGTGTCTACTGTAAAACTGGGCTTCCAGATTCTCCAGTGAAAGCGATGGATCAAACTGGTTGGCAAAATCGTCCAATACTGATCGTGCTTCCTTGTCCAGTTCTTTAGTAAACTGTCCGCTTTTTTTCAATTTTTCCATTAAAGAACCATATTTCTCTCTGAGAAAAAGATGCAGATGCCGTTCGTATATTTCCAGTTTTGAAACCGGGTAGCTATCGAGATAGCCATGGGTACCGGCATAAATGATCATCACCTGATCAAATATTTCCATGGGCTGATACTGTTTCTGTTTGAGAATTTCGGTTAGATGTTCGCCGCGATCAAGCTGCTGTTTGGTTGATTTGTCCAGATCGGCTGAAAATTGACTGAATGCAGCCAGTTCCCTGAACTGAGCCAGTTCGAGTCGCAAAGATCCGGCGGTCTGTCTCATGGCCTTGATCTGGGCAGATCCTCCCACTCGCGAAACGGAGATACCGGCATTAATTGCAGGGCGTATTCCTGAATTGAAAAGATGGGTTTCCAGAAAGATCTGCCCATCGGTAATAGAGATCACATTGGTGGGAATATAGGCTGAGATATCACCTGCCTGTGTCTCTACTATTGGAAGAGCGGTCAGGGAGCCACCGCCACGTTCATCACTGAGCTTGGCAGCTCTTTCCAGTAATCGTGAATGAAGATAGAAAATGTCTCCCGGATATGCTTCTCGCCCCGGCGGCCTGCGTAAGAGTAAAGAGATCTGGCGGTATGCCTGAGCCTGTTTTGTCAAATCATCGTATACAATAAGCGCATGTCTTCCGGTATCACGGAAGTATTCAGCCATTGCACATGCTGCATAGGGAGCGATATATTGCAATGGTGCCGGATCTCCGGCTGTGGCGCAGACTATGGTGGTATATTTCATGGCACCATGCTGACGAAGTTTTTCCACGACTCTGACTATAGATGAGCGTTTCTGGCCTATTGCTACATAAAAGCAGTATACGGGTTCTGAGACGTTTTTACCCTGGTTGATGATTGCATCTATTGCCAGGGCGGTTTTTCCTGTACGGCGATCACCTATGATTAACTCGCGCTGCCCTTTGCCAATAGGAACCAGTGCATCGATTGCTTTGATACCGGTAAACAGAGGTTCACATACATCCTGTCTGTCGATGATTCCAGGAGCTTTGCATTCGACAGGTCTGGTAATCGATGAGTCAACTGGTGCACCATCATCCAGAGGACGTCCAAGAGGATCAACAACTCTTCCCAACAGTTGTTCTCCTGCAGGTACACTGGCGATAGTACCGGTGCGCCGGACAATATGCCCCTCTTTTACATGTGAGGCATCATCCAGAAGCACGACTCCTACATTATCCTCTTCAAGATTAAGAGCGATTCCGGTAACCGGCTTTTTTCCTGGAATATCAATCTGCAAAAGTTCACCAGATATCACAGATTGCAAACCATACACTCTGGCGATTCCATCACCAGTCTGTATAACTTCACCGATGTCTGCGGTCTGAGAGTAAGAGGAGAACTGTTCGATTTCCCGTTTGAGAATCGAGACGATTTCACCTGTTTTTAAGGATAAATCCATAATAGCTCATTCCTGTCATTTATTAACATCATAAAATCTCAAGACCAAATCTTTAATTCCTGTCATCTATAAAAATCAGACAATTCTTGTCATGTTCCCTTTTTCTTCAAATCCAAAATCTCAAATCAGACATCTAATATCCTTTTTAGTCTGTTTAGAGCGCCTTTGGTACTGCAATCGAGCATCTTGTCCTCATAAACCAGAACAAATCCAGCCAGAAGTTTCGGGTCGATTTTGTATTCTATATCAAAAGTACATCCGTTTTTCTTTTCCAGCTCTTTTTGAAGTTTCTGTCTTTGAGAAGTGTCCAGCTCTTTTGCACTGGTCAGAGTAGCCTTTAGAATCTTCTGACTCTGGTTGTTGACCATAAAAAATTCGTCAAGTATTTCTGGAAGCAGTTTTTGACGCTTATGGGTTGAAACCAGAATAAGAAAGTTTAAGGTCAAATCTGTTACGTGAGTTCCCAGCGCTTTTTTTAGGATGTCAGATCGATCAGCCGGAGAAAACTTAGGAGAAGAAAGCTGCATTAATAAAGGCTCACCTGATCTGAGAAAATCCTTCAATAGTGTGACATCTTTTCGTACCTGCTCTAATTTACCGGTATCCTGTGCAGCCTGGAAAAAAGCCAGTGCCCAGTTGCGGACAATCAGTTGAATGCTCATAGTTTATCCAGATGTTTTTCTATTATCTTGCGATGGGTTTCATCGTTAAGACTCTCTTCTATTAACTTCTCAGAGGTATTTATGACCAATTCGATTGTCTGGTTTTTTATTTGTTTTAAGGCGTTTTCCTTTTCTGTTGTTATCTTTTCTTTTGCATCCTCAAGAGCAGCCTGCGCTTCTTTGCGGGCGCGATCGATGACCTGCTGCGCGGTATTTTCGGCTGTCTTTCTACTGTCTTCGATTATTCTGCTGGCCTCATTTTGGGCATTGCGGATCATGGCCTGCTGAGTTTCAGCAATTTTTTCCAGCTCCTCCCTGGTCTTTCTGGCATTGTCAATAGTATCTGCCACCAGACGCTCCCTGGCTTTTATGGAGTCCATCATGGGAGTCCAGGCATATTTACGAAGAATGATAAACAGTAATCCGAAAACCACCCAGGTCCAGATCGCAAGACCTGGATCAATAGAGAAAAGTCCGCTTATTGGAGTGTTCTGATGGACCACTGACGCAGTAGTATCATGTGGATTCATACCGTATTACCTGTTTATTTCGTCATTATCAAGATCAGACAAGCTACTGCAGCAAAAAAAGCTACACCCTCGATCAGGGCAGCACCCAGAATCATCAATATTCTGGCATCATTTTTAATATCCGGTTGTCTGGCCATGGAATCGAGTGCTTTACTACCAAGGGTCGAGATTCCGAACGCTGCTCCAGCTACAATTATTGCCAGACTGATTACAGCCCCAAAATAACTGATATTGATTCCTGATACTGCCTGTTCCATAATAAAGCCTCCTTTATGAGAAAGAAACTAGTGATGACTACTAAACATACTTATAAATATTGCTGAAAGTATAGTAAAAACCAACGCCTGAATTACCGCTACCAGTAACTCTAAAAGATTTATGAAAAGTGCAAGTGGCACAGAAATTACACTGGCTGCCGGATGAATTATGAAAATCAACAGAAGTAATGAGAGTATTACAAAGTGACCTGCGATCATATTGGCAAAGAGCCTGATTGCCAGTACCGAACATTTTATGAATAGTCCCGGTATTTCTATCAGTATAAGGAAGATACCAATCGGCAAAGGTAATCCTGCAGGAACCATGTTTTTAAAGAATCCGAAAATTCCATTACTCTGCATTCCCTGTGCAACAATTGCGACTAGAATAATCAGTGCCAGTGCAGTGGTGACACTGAGATTGCCAGTTGAGGTTCCAAAAAGGGGAATAAGTCCCATAATATTGGAGGTCAAAAGGAAAAAGAACAGTGTCAAAAAGAATGGGAGCCACTTTTGGCCGAGTTTCTCACCCATTACCGGATAGATCAATGCATCACGGATAAACAGCACCACTGGTTCAATTGCCAGACCCAGTTTCCCAGGTGTAGTCCTGTTGCCGCTGAATGCTGCACAGAAAACGATTATAAGAATTGCTGCTGCGATCACTAACATGATAGCATGCATCGTAAGGGGAATAGTGAGAGAGCCAATTTTCAAATCGTGTATAGGTATTGGTGGCACTGCCGGTAATATGGCCCACTCTTTTTGGTCGCTGACATGATGCATCAGCATGCCAGACAGATCAGAAGATGAATTGGATGACGAACCCAAAACTGATCCGGTTAATAACAACAGCAGAAATATAAGATGCATAGCTAACCCTTTTTAGATGCGGGTTTTTAAAAGTTTCTACAAAAATATCAGTAAATTACATGTAGAAGCTGCTGATCGCAAATCAGCAAATCTGCAGATCGTGAAGTCTGTTAAGCACAAAATTAACAGACCGGGATTGAAGACTAAATTAGTAGAACTTTTGAGCGGAATTGATTCAGGTATAGGAAGTTACAAACTGATGTATATGTGGTATCAGAACGGGAGTCGTTATGGAAACGAATGTATGAGAAGTTCTTTTTACTGGCCAGAGGGTTTTTATCGGTGTCCAGAATGTGATGAACTGGTAAAATATCTGATAAATCGAAACAGCAGTCAGAAAAGAAGATGTTTTGAGGTACTATTTCGGAAAAAGAAGTTTCGCCTTGAGAATTGTCGCATCTGCAGGCATCACTTTTTTCTGACAATGATACAAACGTTGTTGAGATGGCAACTATAAAAAATAAGAGGCTTCTTTTTAGAACGATGTAATCTGCAAAAATTCTGGAATTCATATTTTTTATCCTGGAAAAAAAATATAGCTCTTTTCTTATAAAGGATCAACTACCTTATTCCGATCCCTTTATCTGCAGCTTCCAACAACTATAGTATAAGATATTCATGGTAAAAGGTACAATTCAAGGGATTGGGGATTTCTTTATACCTGACGATCATGCTTCCTTATGAAAAAAGATGCAAAAAAAACACAATCGAGAAGCTGATACAGATTGTTTTTTTTATCTTTGGGGTATGTTAATAAGTAGATAATACAAATAGAATGTGTTTTAAGAATACAGGAAAAGAAAAAAAATTGAACCGCAAAACATGACGAGGCAACAAAACAAGAAAACTAATCTTATATTATTTATAGAAATAGGGTGAGTGTGTACTTAATCGATTCAGCAGAAACCCTTTTTCTGGGAT
>JAAYIG010000160.1 GCA_012523595.1 Fibrobacter sp. | reverse complement strand
TCATAGTCTGGTTTATGAAAATTGATGGCTCAACCAGAAAAGGTATCAGCGGTTCAAATCCATACCTTATCATCACCTCTGCAACATCTCCAGTCAGTTTGATCGGATGTCCCTTCATGTAAAGAAGCAATGGTATGGAAAACAGCATCCCGGCGATAGAACCCATCAACCCGATGATAACCGTCTCCAGAAAAACCATCAGATTGAGTCTCCACTTCTTCATGCCGATTGAAATCAGCACCGCAAATTCTCTCCTCCGCTCCGCGGACATCATCATCACAGTGCCGAAGATGCCAAATCCGATAATCAGGTACAGGATACCAAGCATTATCACCCCTCCGGCATTGTCAATCTGGATAAACTGGACCAGCTCCGGAAGCATTTCCTTCCAGTCAAGTACAACATAATCACCTGAGAAAATATCCCCTGCCTCCGCCTTTACTTCTCCCAGTTTGTCCGCATCATCGATCATCACAGCCAGTGATGTGACTCTGCCGGGCATGGCAAAGAACCACTGCGCTTCTTCAAGCGGCATATACACCACATTTGCATTAAGATCAGGAACCGGCAGATCGACTACGCCGATTACCGGATAAATTCCGGCAGCACTTGCTCCATGATACCCCTGACTGATAAGAACCAGACTGTCATTTACTTTCAGGGAAAGGTATTCGGCAAGCTTTGCACCGGCAAGAACACCCCTGTCACCGCTCTCAAGAAACCGTCCATCGGTTATTCTCTCCGAGAGGTTGTTCATCCGGTCCTCACTGCGGGGGGGCAATTGCTGTTATCATTACACCTCTGGAATCCTCACCTGTTGAAGCCAGAGCGAATGACTCTATCCTTGGCACCGCATGAGTGACATGCTTTATTGCAAGAGCCTTTCTAATCAGGCTCTCATCCAGTTCCATACTGTTCTCCAAAGATCTTTTATCCCGGAATTCAGGAGCCTGTACCTGAAGAAAACCCGTAGAAGTCCTTAGTGATGTGCGGATAACATGCTCATAGGTACCACGCTGCATTGAACGGGTGAAAAGCACCAGCACTACTGCAAAAAACACCGATGCAGTGATGATAAGTGTCCGGTGTGAATTCCTCCAGAGATTTCGGAAAGCCATCACCAGGTACATTGACATCCTTACCTTACCTGCTTTAGATTCTGGAGGGAGAAAAACGAATTCTCTATCGGAACATCAAACTTTATATCTTTATACTCCAGAGTAGTTGAGTGTCCCTTCTTGTCAGCAGGCACCATCTCCAGTTTCGTCGGTATTTTTCTGCCGCCCATCTCTTTAATGCCAGAGAGTGTCATAGTGTTGATAAGCAAACCGGTTTCATCATAGAAGAAAACTTTGCGTTCTATATAATCCTCTTTGCCGATCCATGCCTCAACCCTCCCCCAAACAACCGGAGCATCAGGTTTGGGAATCATCTCTATTCTATATACAGCAGTACCATCGATTGATGTATCGGGCAGCAGCTTGTGATCGTAATCATTCACTACCGAAGCCTCCCTGACAAGATCATCATTGGTAAAATCAGACCCCATCCAGGACTGCCCCATCATAGATGGAGGAATCTTTATTGTTCGATTGATAGATGGAACCCATTGCCATACCTCCTTCCCTCTCTTCAGGAAGGCAGTTCCCTTGTCTCGGGGTGGAGCTGTGATCAGAATGAGTGAATAGTCATCCCCCTTACTCCAGCCCTTCATAGAAACCTGGCGTGACCACTGCGGTCTTACTATGGTCATAGTGATTTCTGATATACTGGATTCACCATGGAGAACCTGGTCAGCCTTCCGCACTATCTCTGTAGCATTCTGTGAAAAAAGGGAAAATGGCAGAAGAAAGAGCAATAAGCATCCGGAAAATCTGTTCCTCATCTTTCATGCCTCCACTGTGATTGCTTCCGATCAGCAAAATGACCTATTTTCATCTCTATTCAGCTTCCCTGATTGTTCAGGATTCAGAAATGATTTACTTGGACTTAACCGTGGGAAAATGTTTTGCACAGTTCTTAACTGTATCCAACTCAAACGCAGGAAATGCAGGTTAATTCAGACACAAAACTAATTTAATTACTGCTCCAAGAAATATCATGAAAAAACTGCTGAAAATTGCACTTCGGATACTGAAATTCATTTTCGCAACTGTAATCTGTATTCTCCTCACTTATTCAGTCCTTTTCTCCATCGCCGGAACAGTTGCCATCATTTCAGCCTATAACTTTGTAATGAAACCGATAAAGGAGGTAAAAGCGCTCCGGTCAGTTAACCCTCAGGAAAGCGCCTTCATGAGGCTTTACAGAGAAGAGCTTGTCCGGGATGGTCAGCCTGATACCTTCCTTCACCGATTCGTGCCTCTTGACTCAATCTCCAAAAATCTCAGAACATCAGTGATAGCCTCTGAAGATGACGGGTTTTACACCCACCCAGGAATCGATCTGGAAGCCATGATCCAGGCTGCTGCCTATAACCGCAGCCAGGGAGAAGTCAAACGGGGCGGCAGCACCATAACTCAGCAGGTAGCAAAGAACCTTTTTCTGAGTAAAGAGAGAAGCTTTGAGAGAAAAATCAAGGAAGTTGCCTACTCCATAATGATGGAACGCTACCTTGGCAAAGACAGAATACTTGAACTCTATCTGAACTATGCCCAGTGGGGAAAAAATATCTTCGGATGTGAAGCAGCCTCGATGGAGTATTTCAAGAAAAGCTCGGCGAATCTGACAAGGAGCGAGTCGACAAAACTTGCGGCCATTCTCGCAATGCCATCCAAAATCTCACCCCATAACACCAAATCTGTATTCCTGAACAAAAGAATAGCGGTAATAGCCAACAATCTTTACATGCACAAAATAATAGGGGACTCCGTATACTTCAACCTCACAGGCAAACTCCCAGCACCTAAAGAGGACAACTCCGGTACAGGAAAAAAGCAGCAGGTTGAAAATGAAAACAGAAAGACATTTTAGCTCTGTATCCAAATTAAAAAAGGCACCGACTAGCAGTGCCTTTTAAAAACTCTGTTTTAACCTGAAAAGCTATATCTTATACAGGTCGCTGGCCTTCACCAGATCCATCTCGTGCTCCTCAAGCACCCTGATCGCTTGCAGTGTATGCTCAGTCTTTATCACCGCAAGAGATCTCTCTCCCATGGAAAATGCATACAGGTACTCAATGCTGACAGAAGCATCGGAGAGAATACGAAGTGCACGGGCAAGAGCTCCCGGCGTATTGGGTGTTGAAAGACACAGTACATCGGTGAGACTCACGCTGAATCCCTTTGACTTCAGTATCTCACGGGCTTTCTCCGGCTCAGATACGACCGCCCTTACAATACCGTATTCCGCAGTATCAGCGACACTCAAAGCCGATAAGTTTATTTCTGCCTCAGCCAGTGTTTCTGTAAGTTCAGTAAGCCGTCCGGAACGGTTTTCAAGAAATATTGACAACTGTTGAATGATCATGTCCTGTTCCTTCTGTTAAGATTGAAGATTATTGCGGTTGTCAATAACCCGTTTTGCCTTGCCTTCGCTTCGTTGTATGGTCTTGGGTTCGACCAGATTCACGTTTACACTGATACCTAGGTTGCTCTCCACAGCATGCCTGATTTTCTCTTTCATTGATTCGAGCTTTCTAATCTCATCGGAGAGAAAATGCTCCTCGACCTCTACCAGCAGGCTCAGTGTGTCAAGGTTGTGCTTACGGTCGACAATAATCTGGTAATGGGGTTTGGTACCGGAAGTCTCAAGCAGCACAGCTTCTATCTGTGAAGGAAAAACGTTCACACCGCGGATGATAAGCATGTCATCGGAACGTCCCAGACACTTCCGCATCCTTGCCAGGGTCCGTCCGCATTCACAGCGCTCGTAAGTGAGGCTTGTAAGGTCACGAGTTCTGTACCTGAGAAGAGGCAGCCCCTCTTTGGTAACAGTAGTGAAAACAAGCTCCCCTTTCTCCCCTTCCTCCAGCGGTTCCAGAGTATCAGGATCGATTATTTCAGGTATGAAATGGTCCTCGTTTATATGCAGGCCACTTTGACAAACGCACTCGCTGGCTACTCCCGGCCCTATAATTTCACTTAAACCGTAAATATCTATTGCAGTAATGGAGAGACTCTGCTCGATTTCTTTGCGCATGTTCTCAGTCCAGGGTTCAGCTCCGAAAATTCCTACCCGAAGAGAGTTATCTTCCCATCTCATCTTCTGCTCCTGCATCTCCTCAGCCAGATAAAGAGCGTACGATGGTGTACAAGCCAGAGCTGTTGTACCAAAATCCTGCATTACCTGAATCTGACGTCTGGTGTTTCCACCTGAAATCGGAATTACAGTCACACCCACCTTCTCAGCACCATAATGCACTCCAAGACCACCTGTAAAAAGGCCATATCCGTACGCAACCTGAATTACATCTTTTGATGTTATCCCTGCACTGGTGAGTGTACGGGCAATCACTTCAGACCAGATTTCGAGGTCTTCTTTTGTATAGCCAACCACAGTCGATTTTCCGGTTGTACCCGATGAAGCATGCACACGGACAATCTCTTTCATGGGCACTGCAAAAAGAGAATAGGGATAGTTGTCACGGAGGTCCTGCTTTGTTGTAAACGGAAGCCGGTGCAGATCCTCAACTCCCTTTACATCCTGCGGTTTTATCCCTGCCTCATCAAACTTTTTGCGGTAAAAAGGTACATTGTAGTAAATACGCTCGACCATTTTCCGCAATTTCTCAGACTGCAGTTTCCTCAGATCACTGCGGCCGATACATTCAATCTCCTCGTTCCAGTAAATTACTCCAGCTGCGGTGGTATCTGCTTCTTTAATCAAGTTATCCCCTTTCTGAAGTTGTCTGCCGGTTTCCCTGCAAAGCATCGAAACCGGACTTCAGAGCTTTTAAATTGGCATCGTGAAAACGTTGAGGAACACTGTTCTTCAGGCCCTCCTGCCATTCTTTAAAATCAATCGATGACAGGCTGGCAAGACTGCCCAGAATAACAGAGTTAACTGTCTTAACATTACCTGCATCCCGGGCAAGAGTCAGTGCGTCCAGAGTATATAATATTAAAGGAAGTTTTTTAAGGTCATCGATAATACTTTCCGGATATTTCTGAGCCCCGGTAATAACAGTCATGGGTGCTATCCTTTGAGTATTGCAGATGATGGTGCCATTGACTTTAAGGTAGTCAATATATCTTGCTGCCTCAAGAAGCTCAAGACCCAGAATAAAATCTGCACTTCCCTTTTCAACTACCGGCGAGGAGATGTTACTGCCGTACCTGACAAAGCTTATAACACTGCCTCCACGCTGCGACATTCCGTGAACTTCAGAGAGTTTTACCTCATATCCCTGCCCCAGAGCTACCTGTCCTATTACCCGGGATGCCAGAAGCGCTCCCTGTCCACCCACTGCCGCTATTATAATATTCATTTATATATCAGCCTTTCTATCCTTATTTACTGGTAATAGCCCCGAACCGGCATACACTTTTACACAACTCGCAACCTGTACAAAGAGTACTGTCTATAAAAGCTTTATTCTCCTTCCAGTATATTGCCGGACACCCCAGAGCAATACACTTTCTGCATGCCTTGCACTTCTCAATCAAAACCTCACATGGCTCTTTACGAATCGAGGTCGCACCCTTCTTCAGAATACAGGGCTTTCTGGTGATTATGACCGAGGGTTCCTTTGCGGCAACCTCTTCCCGTATCACCCTTTCAAGCGCATCTAAATCATAAGCATCGACATCGGTTACTCTCCTGATCCCGATACTGCGTGCAAGTGCCTCAAAATCAAGCTGAACCGTCTCGGTACCGTGGAGCGTACGCCCGGTTGACGGGTTTTCCTGATGACCGGTCATTGCGGTTACTGCATTGTCGAGGATAATGACGGTTGTAAATCCCTTGTTGTAGACTACATCGATAAGCCCGGTTACCCCTGAATGCCAGAATGTTGAATCCCCTATCACTGCCACCGACTCCCCGGCAAAAGACTTTCCCCTTGCCTTCTCAAAGCCGAAAGCCATGCCGATACTTGCGCCCATGCAAATAGAGGTATGCATCGATGAAAACGGAGGAAACGCCGCAAGTGTGTAGCACCCGATATCGCCGGACACCCGGAGCTTCAATTTCTTCAGAACATAGAAAGGTCCCCGGTGATGACATCCGGGGCAGAGCACCGGAGGGCGTTGGGGAAGCTGATAACCCAGGCTCAATGGTGTTTCAGACAAGCGCCTGCCTGTTAGAGCCTCTCTGATAGTAGAAACATCGAGTTCACCTATGGCAGGCAGCTTCTCTTTACCGATTACCTTTACACCCCAGCTTTTTATGATGGTCTCGAAGATCGGTTCAAGTTCCTCAACAACATAGAGCTTCTTAAATTTTGACGCAAATTCCTCTATTTTCTTACGAGGCAACGGATAAGAAAGCCCCAGCTTTAAAAAACCGGCTTCAGGTAAGGCTTCCCTTGCATACTGAAATGCTATGCCGCTGGTAATAACTCCAACCGGGCGGTCACTTTCCTGAACCACATTCAGGTCTGTGGTTTCTGCATAGTCACACAGTTCTTCAAGACGCTTCTCAGCTACCACCCTGCGCTTCCGGGCATATCCAGGCGCTACTATGTATTTCCCCTCAGTACTCTGGAAATCTTTCAGTGGAATCTGCTGACGCTCCCCGAGTTCAACAACACTCTGAGAGTGCGATACACGGGTCGAGAGCCGGAGAATTACAGGCGTGTCAAACTGCTCACTCAGTTCAAATGCCTTTATAACAAAATCTTTACATTCCTGACTGTCAGATGGTTCCAGTACCGGAACCTTTGCAGCAATTCCGAAGTAACGGGTATCCTGCTCGTTCTGTGAACTGTGCTGCCCCGGATCATCAGCAACCACTATCACCAGACCACCGTTAACCCCGGGATAGGAGATAGACATCAGCGGGTCCATCGCCACATTTAAACCAACATGCTTCATGCAGACCAGTGCTCTGGCTCCGGCAATCGATGCTCCGATACCGATCTCCAATGCAACTTTCTCATTAACCGACCACTCCGAATCAATTTCCGGGTAACTGGAGAGATACTCGGTTATCTCAGTGCTTGGAGTTCCAGGGTAAGCTGTAGCAACCGTAACACCCGCTTCGAATGCGCCACGGGACACAGCTTCATTTCCCAACATAAGTTTTTTCATAGTTCCTGTCCCGAAATCAAAGGTCTGTCCGGACTGGTCATACCTTTGAAAAAAAGAATTCTGATATTAATATAGTATTCCAATATAGTTTTTTTCAGATCTTCCATGTGTACAGAGTGAAACTCTTCAGCTCTCCAAAAAGACCAGCTAAGCCAGGATAATTCTTCCCCTACCGGGAAGTTTTTTCCCCTTATTTCCTGGCACTGTCTTTCCTATGTCATTGATTTTATCCAAGTTACATTTTGGCATTACTGTTGCTTAAGGTCTCCACCGAAAGGATTCACAATTATGCATGCTGCAATAATTACATCTTCTCAGACATATTCTCCTCAGACTTCTGATCGAATCAGAAAAGTAGCTAAAGAATTTGAGTCGATTTTTACCTCTATGATGCTCCGTGCCATGCGCAAAACCACAGGTGAAAACCCACTGCTGCCAATGGGCTTCGGAGAAAAAATCTATACTGAGATGCTCGATGACGAATATGCCAAAATGATTGGAAATCATGCATCTCTGGGTCTTTCCGACCTCATTGTAAAGGAACTCGAGCGCTATGAAAACCCGGGTAATTCCCTGGAACAGCTCAGGAATATCGGTGGAATGGAGCCCTGGATGCTCGATAAGGCTTTTATTCCTCAAAGCGGTACTGGACGGGAAACCGGAAGCAAATCAGTTACTGCTCAGGTCAGCAGGTGGAATGTTTTTATCAATCAGGCCAGTGAAAAGTATGGAGTGGACAAGGCTCTGATCTCCGCGGTTATAGCTCAGGAGTCAGCAGGTAACCCTTATGCGGTCTCTCGTGCCGGAGCAAAGGGATTGATGCAGCTCATGGACACCACAGCATCTGATATGGGTGTTACACACCCCTTCTCACCCTGGGCAAGCATAGATGGTGGAGTGAAATATCTGCGCCTTATGCTTAACCGATTCAATGGTGATGAAAAACTGGCGCTTGCCTCATACAATGCCGGGCCCGCTGCTGTTGAGAAATATAACGGTATTCCCCCGTACAGGGAGACCATTGATTATGTAAAGTCAGTACTGGAATATAAGGAGCGCTTTTCAAAGGAGTAGTTTATGGAAAAATCACTCCAGGAACTTGAACATATTCTTTCCCGTGAGGTTGAAATACACTCTTCGATGGTGGAGACTGCAGAGGCATTCAATAAAGCCATTAAGGAAAATGATCTCACAGCCCTGCAGCAACACTCCTCTGAACAGGAAAAACAGATCTATCAGATAGAGAAACTCGAAGAGCAGAGGGTAGAGTGCGTTAAAACGATCTCCTCATTTCTGGGTCTCCCAGCGGCAGTTTCAAAGCTGCATCAGATCATAGAGAAACTGCCGGAGCAGTGGAGACAGAAGTTTTCGTCAATCCACACATCTCTCAAGCAGAAGATTAATGACCTCTCGAAGCTCAACACAAGCAACCAGATACTTATTGAAGAGGCAATAGGATTTATCGGAAACACATTCTCTTTTCTGCAGCAGGCAAACGGAAAATTCGCTCAGTACGGTATCAAAGGCAGAACAGCAGGAACACCTTCAACATCTACACTGATAAACAAAACAGCATAGGCGGCTAAAATGTCACTCTTCTCAACCCTTGGTGTCGGAATGCGCGGTCTGGTAGCTTCCCAGATGGCTATAAATGTAACTGGACAGAATATCTCCAATGCCGATGTTGAGGGGTATTCCCGAAAACGTGTCAATCAGGCTGCAGCATACCGCCGGGACCCTATTTACGGTCAGATTGGGATGGGAGCGGATGTCATCAATATTGAACGGGTAAGAAGCAGCTTTATCGACGCCCAGATCCAGAGCCAGAACCAGGAAGTCGGACTATGGAAAGAGATCGACTTTACCCTGGAGAGCATCGAAAACATCTTCATGGAACCTGGTAATACCGGTATCCAGTCATTCATAGATTCCTTCTTTGACAGTTGGCAAAACCTCTCCAACAACCCATCCAGCCTGTCAGCAAGAGAAATGGTGAAAACCAACGCCCTGGCGCTCAACGATGTATTCCATAATTTCTCTAATGAACTGAGTGATCTCCGCAGGACCAGAAATGACGAGATTGTACAGAGGGTGGAGAAGGTAAATGAACTCATAAAGAAGATCTATGATCTCAATATTGAAATCGGCGCTGTTGAGACCGGAATGCAGCACGCAAATGACAGCCGCGACAAGAGAGATATGATTGTCAAGGAACTCTCGTCAATAGTCGATGTGTCAATTATTGAAAACGAAATCGGCCAAATATCTATTTCAAGCGGCAGCAATCTGCTTGTGGCCCCCGCCTATTATCAGAAACTTGAAACTTTTACCACCTCATTTGACCTGCCCGACGGTACATCGATGAGAGAAATTGGTATCAGAGTAGCGGAAACCAAAAACCAATTCAAACCTCTTAGCGGTCAATTGAAGGGCCTGATCGAGAGCCGGGACATTATAATCCCCAATTTTCAGGAGAAGCTCAATACTCTGGCCAGAGGTCTGGTTGAGAGGGTAAATGAACTTCACTGGAGAGGTTACAGCCTCAACGGATACACAGGCATAGAGTTTTTTGATCCAAAAACCACAGGAGCCTCTGATATCAACCTGAGTCCCGCTATTCTGGCTTCTGTACAGAACATAGCCGCAGCAGGCGGTGGAGAGAACCACACTGCCACACAGAATGTGCTGGCTGCCGGAAGCCACAATTTCGGCGCTGCTCCGCAGCAGCTCTACCGTGACCCCTCATCTGGAGCACCAGTTGAAGCACGCAACATCGTTAAAGGAACAGTGATTGTCTATTCTCCGGATACCGTGCTGGTCGAAGGAGTAGACTATGTAGTTGACTACATACAAGGAACAATTCAGACCCTGCATGCAGGATATGACACTGTAGATCTCAGAGTTGATCTTCAATACAGAAGCGGCGGATACCTGGGGCCCGGAGATAACACAAATTCCGTCGCGATAGCAAAGCTGCGAAGCGAATTAACAATGGAAGCAGACCTGCACGGAAATTACACCGCCACATTTACAAGTTTCTACAGCGCATTTATTGGAGAACTGGGACTGAGCCGAAACCAGGCCGGTGCCAGCCTTGAAACAAGAGAATTTCTCGTTGCCCAGTACGAGTCTCATCAGGACGCCATAGCAGGAGTCTCGCTGGATGAGGAGATGGGAAATCTTATCAGATTTGAACACACCTATCAGGCATCTGCAAGACTGATCACAACAGTCAACCAGATGCTCGATGTGTTGTTGAATATGTAATCGGAGGAAAGTATGAGAGTCACAGTATCGCAACTTAACCGGAACGTGCAGCATGTTATCCGTAACCGCTACAATGAACTGGTTCATCTGCAGGAACAGCTCTCTACAGGAAGACGCCTTTTGCGCCCGTCGGATGCCCCGGTTGATGTTGCAAATGACATCAATATGACCTCCGAACTGAAGATATACCAGCAGTATAAGAAGAATATCAATGACGGGCTGTCTTATATGACCATCACCGGTGAGGCCATGGACAGCATGAACATTCTGATGCAGAGGGCAAGAGAACTGGCAGTACAGGCAGCCAACGATACCCAGTCCGCAGCAGAGCGCAAAATTATAAATGCCGAAGTACAGCAGATCTTCCGTCAATTGATAACCCTGATTGACACCCAGTACAAAGGTGATTACATCTTCAGTGGACCTCAGTCAAAGATTCCGCCAGTTATAGTCAATTCCTCTTCGGCTGGATCTGTAGATGATTACGACAATCTCAGAATGGCCAGTTTCGATGCGAGTGCAGGCGGTGTTGGCACACCGACACAGATATTCAATGCATTCGATATGACCCCTGTCACCAGAATCATTCCTGGCACTTTCTCTCTGAGAATCGGCACCACAACCTATGTAGAAAATGTCGACTACACGATTGATTATGAAGCAGGGACAATTACTCCCCTCAATGCGGATCTGGCCATAGATGTCATGACAAACTATGCAACCGATGGTGTGAGGATGGAGTTTGATTACCTCTCCAAGGGAAAAAACGTCTTCGGTGAGACTGTCACCACTACAGGAGAGATCCTCAGGGAGATAGAGGGTGGTATAGTCATGCCGATCAATATATCTCTGGAGGAGATGATCACCGATTATTCCAGTGGAAATGAGCTAATGGGCATGATGATCCGCTTTGGGGAAAGCCTTTTAAAAAACGATCAACCCGGAATAGAGAGAGCCATTGGAGAGCTCGATGACGTGTTTGAGGTGATGCTCTCTGCGCAGACAAGAAACGCCGCCAGAATTAACCGTCTGGAGACTACACTCTCCCGCAACGATAGTCAGACAACCGCAATAACTTCTTTTATTTCCGAGCTTGAAGATGCGGATATGGCTGATACAATAAGCAAGTTTTTACTGGCTGAAAATGTGTACAAGGCTGCACTGCAGTCTGCAGCGCGTATCATTCAACCATCACTGGTCAATTTTCTCTAGTACCGGGCAAAAATTTCCCGGTGCTTGATAAAGGCAGAAGGAAAATATGGCCAATTCAATGAATAAAGGGCAAAACGAGTTTGGCACGGCCATTGCATATTACTGCAAAAAGCAAGGAAGCAGGTAAGGTCAGGATGACTCAAGGAGGGCAGTTCGGGTCAGAACCGGCTGCACGGAAGCACAAATAAAAGGAGGGCAATATGCCTCGCATCAACCACAACGTACCGGCGATGATAACCGGGAATTCGCTCAGGCAGACTGATCGACACCTCGCCAAGTCTCTGGAGAAGCTGTCAACCGGTTTGCGTATTAACCGGGCCGCTGATGATGCAGCCGGGTTGAGTGTATCTGAACAGTTGCGTACTCAGGTAGGCGGACTGTCAATGGGCTCCAGAAACGTCCAGGACGGCATAGCGCTGTTTAATATCGCTGAAGGAGCGCTGACCGAAGTTAATGCCATGCTGCAGAGAATGCGTGAACTGTCAATACAGGCATCCAACGATACACTGACTTCAACCGACAGAACCTTTATTCAGGCTGAAGTTACCCAGCTTACAAGTGAAATTGACAGAATAGTTGGCGGAGCTCAGTATAACAGAATGAGTCTTCTTAACGGAGATGCTCCATGGGGAACCGATGATGGCGGAATTCTTCATATCGGCGCCAACAACAATCCCGAAGAGGACATAATCCAGTTCCGTATCGACTCCATCGACACGACTGCTATCGGCATAGCGACTACCGATATAAGCCTCACCGCTCAATCAAGCGCCACCGCAGCCATTTCCGCTCTGGATAACGCATTGATGAGTGTCAATACACTGAGAGCAAATATCGGTGCTATTGTAAACCGTCTCGAACACGCTTTGACAAGCCAGGAAAACCAGGTGCAGAACATGCAGGCCGCAGAATCCGTGATTCGCGATGCTGATTTTGCATCCGAGACGACCGAATTTACAAAGCATCAGATCCTTTTACAGTCATCCAACGCCATGCTTGCTCAGGCTAATGTGCTCCCTCAGAACGTTCTCAGTCTCCTCCAGGGATAGCATCAGATAATCCAGGTCTTGCCGCCGCTCTGAAATACAGGGCTGCGGCAACCCTTTTCATTAATGATTGACAATTCCCGGGGCGATAAACGATTTTTTAAATATTCCATCGTACCAGTACCTACAGGGAGCCTCCTGAATATGGGTGATTTCTTTAAGGACCTTGTTTATTCAAAAGAAGATGTATTGACATTTCCGGCAGGAATTCCAGGTTTCGAAAAAAACAAGGAATTTGTAATTGTAACTATTCCGGAATACCAGCCTTTTGAGTGGCTTGTCTGTGTGGACGGCTCTCGACTGCGCTTTGCTATTATAAACCCTCTGACTTTCCTTCCCGACTATTCTCCAAACATAGTCAAGGAGCAGATGGAGGACCTGGCCATAACCAGAGCTGAGGATATCCTGCTTTACGTTATCGTAACTATCAGGGAAAACCCTCTGGAATCCACTGCCAATCTTGTCGGACCGATTGTCATCAACCGTACCAGACGAATCGGAAAACAGATCATTATTGATGACGAACGCTACACTACGCAGGAACCAATTCTGAGGAAGAAATAGACATGCTGGTCTTAACAAGAAAACTCGGCGAATCCATACGTATCGGTGATAACATCACCGTAAAAATTGTCGACCTCGATGGCAGGCATGTCAAGCTGGGCATCGAAGCCCCGAAGAACATTGCCGTCAACCGCGAAGAGATTTACGAGCGGATTCAACGCGAAAACCGCGCCGCCTCTATCTCTAAAGACCAGGGTCTGGAAAATATCGCCTCTGCACTGCGAAAAAGTAAAAAGTAGAATTAAAGATCTTTGCTGCGGGTTGAGCCTGAGAATAACCGGGCAGGCACAGATCTCAGGCTTCACTGTTAGCAGTCTGAAATGAGAATTCCTGCATATCTGCAGTCAGAACGTGGGTGCTTTTGTCTGAGGTGTTGAACCAGAACATGATTCTCTTCTCCTCAGTAGTGAAACAGTCACCTAAACTGGTCCTTGCTGAACAGGGATAAATCTCCTTGTACAACTCAACCGCTTGCCTGATCAGAAGTCTTTTCAGTTCGTTCATATTATTGTATCGGCATTTTTTTAACCTGGATTTAGCTTTTCAGCGGAGTAAATATGAACTCTGACAAAAAAAAACCTCTCTTTGTCCTCACAATGGGAGATCCTGCCGGAATTGGCCCGGAAATCACAATAAAAACCCTTCATGATTTCAAGGGCCCTTTTAATGTAGCGGTACTGGGTGACCTCTCTGTTCTTATCCAGGCCGCAGATATCGTGGGAATCTCTCCCTCATTCAACAAGATCACATCATTAAAAGAATTTGACGATTCTGGAATAAACGTCCTTGATCCTGGTATCATCTCACCGGATCAGTTCCAGAAAGGTAAAGCACAGGCTGTCTGCGGAAAAGCTGCTTTCGAATACATTATCCGGGCTATTGACCTGGCTATGAAAAATGAAGCCGCAGGTGTTATCACAAACCCCATAAGTAAAGAATCCCTGAAGATGGCAGGTATCAATTACCCGGGACATACGGAAATCTTTGCGGACAGAACCGGTACCCGCGATTTTACCATGCTTTTTCTCCTAAAAAATGTGGGAGTAGCGCATGTTACTACCCATTGTTCCCTGAAAGAAGCGATAAACCTGATCTCTAAAGACCGTGTTCTGAAAAACATCCAACTCCTTGACAGCGCCATGAAAAATCTGGGCATCGGAAAACCACGTATCGCTGTTGGAGGTCTAAACCCCCACGCCGGAGAAAACGGACTTTTCGGTGATGAGGAACCAAAGTTCATCACCCCTGCCATAGAACAGGCACAACAGGAAGGAATCGATGCATCAGGACCATATCCACCTGATACCATTTTCATGCGGGCTTTTAAGGGCGAGTTTGACGGAGTAGTATCGATGCTGCACGACCATGGATTCGTTGCATTGAAATCTCTGGATTTTGAACACGGAGTCAATATTACAACGGGATTGCCCATAATCCGCACATCTGTGGGACATGGCACAGCCTTTAATCTCGCAGGAACTGGAAAAGCCTCTACAGAGAGTCTCAGGTCGGCGATGAACGCTGCCTGCATGCTTTACAGCAGAGGCAGACGTTCATAATACATCAAATCAGAAATCGATCAATTCGACATCGAAAACAAGTATGGCATTAGGCGGTATAGGGCCATATCCAGAAGGACCATAACCCAGTTCAGGCGGAATTATCAGAGTTCTCTGTTCTCCTTTTTTCATATCCAGCAAAGCCTCATCCCACCCCGGAATCACCATTCCCGTTCCGACATTGAATTCCAGTGGGGTACCGCGATCCCTTGAACTGTCAAACTTCCTGCCATCGATTAATGTTCCGGTGTAATGTACTTTGATCTTTGTTCCAGAGGCTGGTTTTTCCCCCTGCCCTTCTTTTACCACAATGTAGTTCAGACCACTCTGGGTCTTTAAAGCATTTGGATATTTCTGACTTATCGCAGTCTGAATGCGCTCTTTTTCTGTTTCTTTAATTTTTTTCACCAAGGTATCAAATGTCTCCTGATCAGCTTTAAATTCACTTGCCTTCTTCCCTATCCTGAGAATCTTTACAGATTCGATCTTGTCACCAACCTCTATCTTTTTCACAACATCCATTCCCTCTATCACTCTGCCGAAAACTGAGTGGCGGTTATCGAGGTGAGGAGTTGCCGCAAGGGTAATAAAGAACTGACTTCCATTGGTACCTGGCCCGGCGTTGGCCATCGAAAGTATTCCCTCAGAATCGTGTTTGAGATCAGGGCTGAACTCATCCGGAAACTGGTATCCCGGTCCACCTCTGCCATCTCCATTTGGATCGCCACCCTGAATTACAAACCCTGGGACGACTCTATGGAATGTCAGGCCATCATAATATTTAATCTTTCCCCGTGATGATTTTATCGTGCCCTCGGAGAGCCCCACAAAATTAGCCACGGTTAAGGGTGTCTTCTGGAACTCCAGTGCCAGGACTATTTTGCCCTTTGAGGTCTTTAGATCAGCATACAGTCCATCCGGATAATTCGAAGAACATGAGAGTGTAGTGCTTGCCAATATCAAAGCTATTAATCCTTTCATAAGTAGAGAACCTCCCTGATCAATCCCAATCTAGTGGTGATTTCATCTGCTCCGGTAATCCCTCTTCCGGAGATTCTTTGGCTTTCTTGAAGTTTGCCTCAATTTCTGTTTTCCTCTTTTTTTCCTCCTCTTTGGCTTTCTGGAACTTCTCGTCCCAGGCGGTTCCTTTGTTGCGATTCTTTAAAAAGTCTTCGAAACTGGTCTTTTGCTGATCGATAGTTTTATGGTCAACCACCTTACCACTGGCCGGATCGATCCAGAGGGTTCCCTTACAGATTGGACATTTTACCTCAAAAAGACTCATATATTTACCCCTGTGATAATTATTTGAATCAATTAAATATAGTATGTGCTTTGGCAGTTGTTTTATTGGGTCACAATTCAGAGAAGATCCCATTGTTCCGTATATTTCACAATTACCCCAGAGTGGCCCGGTTTTTGGTTCCCTGAATAACAAAAGGAAAACTTCCTCACAGGGAAAAACATGTATTACATTGCTGATGGAATTAAAATCAATTATTATAATACTGAGCCACTTTAGTGGATGGCTGATTATTTGTATAGCTATAAAAGCGCTTAACTGAACTGATCAATACACCAGGAATTAACATGGGCAACAATATATCATTTCAAGGATATAAAGAACTGATTGAAGAACCGCTGGAAAAATCTGATCCCCGCTCCTTCAATTTCGTCAAAAGATTCCTCTCCGAGAGCCGTTACGGACAGCAGAATCCATTTTCTGTTTTAATTCACAGATTAACGGGGAAATCGATATCTCAGAGAGATGCCAGGACAACATGGCGACATATACTTGAAAACAAAAAAGGATTAGAAAAGAAACTCGGACGCACAGTAGGAATCCAGACAGCAGCTATCGACTATTTCGAAATTCAGTCACCATCCGATCTCCTCCCCGTTGCTGCTAAGCAGGCACAGGGATCTGCTGCCAGTGGGGATGAGGCCTGGATTCAGAAAGTATACACCCCGGGTTACTACCTGGAGAAGCTTAAAGAAGAGATGCTTCGTGCAAAAAGATACAAACATGCACTGTCCTCAATAATGATCGATGTTGATGAGTTCCGGAAGATTAACGAAGCTCTCAATTATGAGGTCGGCGACAAAGTTCTGACCATCATTGTGAAAATCATTAAGAGAACAATCAGAAATGTCGACATCCTTACCCGCTACTCTGGTGATCGCTTCATATTGATATTACCAAATACAAACAGGCGTGAGGCGATGGAGCTTGCAGAAAGATTGCGCACAGGCATTCACGAGAAGACAAAACGCATCGATTCACTTCCAAACGGAGTCACTGCTACTCTCTCTGTTGGGCAGTGCTCAAAAGATGAGTCATCAAATGATTTTCTCAAAAAACTGGAGAGTACCTTGATGGAGGGCAAGAGGAGCGGAAGAAATAAAGTATATGTGATGCCCTGAGCACGAGAATGCAAACCGGCGAAAATTCGAAGCATGCCGCTTACTTTTTTTTTCAAATTACCAGAGTTAATATTATATTATGAATCGGTTTCTTTTCACAGTAACGCAATAACAGCACAAAGGTTCAAAGATGGATATCGGCGGAAGGGACAAAGACAGATTTCACATCATCGATCTTGTCGGTAAAATCGACAGATTGAAAGACTCCATTATCCTGAAATCTTATGTAAATACGTTACTTGAGAAAAAGTTTCAGCACGTAGCAATGAATCTGGCACAGGTAACCTATCTTGACAGTGGCGCCCTGAACGTAATGATTTATTGTCACAACACACTGAAAAAAATCGGCGGAAGCCTCGTTCTGATAGAACCTAATGAATACGTCAGAGATGTTCTGGAGGTTGTCGGGCTTAACAAACTGGTGAAAATTTTTACAACCGAGAAGGAGTTCGAGGATGAAATTCAGAGTGCTTAAATGGTTGGTTACTGTCGGTATTTTTCTGGCCGGATGTTCAGGAAGTGACTTCATAAAGCCTGACCAGGCACAGATTGATGCTTACATTCAACAAAACCCCGATCTTCCGGAACTCGATAAATCATGCATCTACGATGGTCGGTTTGAGATTGGAATCAAAAAGGAAACTCTGTTCTTTCTTCTGGGCGAACCACATGCAATGGAAACCATGCATCAGCCATGGGCAGTTCAGGAAAAATGGATCTACAAAAAGGGAAATCATAAAATCTTCATAATCGAAGATAAACACGTGGTTGGAATCCTCGAAGAAGATTGAACCTTCCTTTCAAAACACATCCTTGAGGGCGGTTTTTACAATTGTAAAAACGCCCTTTTATTATTTTTAACCCTGACACTCTTTCCCTGACCGAAATTCATTTATGCATACATTGGATTTAGCGATATTGATCATAGCATCGATCTTTACAGTGATTGGAATCAAGCGTGGATTCATCGGAGAAGTGATCCGTCTGGCGGCAATGATATCAGGTTTTATAATCGGATTTCTTTACTTTAAAGATCTGTCCAGGGTTCTTCCCCTTGATCGCATCCCTCTCCATATCAAAAACGCCATCTCTTTTCTGCTTATTTACATCGCAGTAGTACTTATCTTAATCTCCATCGGATGGGCATTGAAGAAAATAGTCCGTCTGGTCCTGCTTGGATGGTTAGATCGAATGCTGGGTGCTTTAATCGGACTGGCAAAAGCAGTGCTGATTGCCTGGGCTGTTTGCCTCTCTATTTCCTCCTTTCCAGCCAGAAGCATTCAGTCCGATTTCCAGAAATCATATGTCTACCGCTCCTATAAGAAACTTCCAGAGGCTTTGAGTCTGAAGGGTATTAACAAAACCCGATCATCAATAAAAAGTATTCAGCAGAAGAAACCAGACAAAGAGATACAAAAAAAGCAGAAAACAGGAAATCGTGTGGTGAAACAGGGATCGGAGATCTAGAGTTGATCAGTGTTATCGCAGGTATTTCAGGACTGGTAATCGGATCATTTTTCAATGTCCTTATCTGGAGACTCCCCAGGGGTGAATCGGTTGTTTTTCCCGCTTCCCACTGTGTCTCCTGCGGCAGGAAAATCAGGCCATGGGAAAATATTCCTGTATTAAGCTATCTGTTCCTGAGAGGAAAGTGCGCCAGCTGCAAAGAGCCAATATCTCCGGTTTATCCACTGATCGAACTGATCACCGGAGGAGCATCTGCTGCACTCTGGTATCTGTTTGCTCAGAAAGCACTCGCCGGAAACGCTGACATCTTCCTTAGCACGTCTGTTATCCTCCAGGCCCTTTTTCTTCTGATGATGATACCAATGGCTGTAATCGATTTCCGACACTACATCATACCGGATTTCTTCACACTTCCTATTATAACAGCAGGCCTGATTATCTCTTTTCTACCCGGCGGAATCACTCCCCTGCAGTCATTTATCGGTATACTGGGTGGAGGTGGTGTTCTCTACCTGATCGGTTGGATTGGTACAATTGCTTTAAAAAAAGGCGATGCAATGGGTGGAGGAGATATAAAACTGATGGCAGCAGCAGGAGCTCTCTTTGGATTGGAAATCTCCCTGATGGGAATAGTCTTTGGTGCTCTTCTGGGCTCAGTTGCCGGCATCGGTATGATTGTCACGAAAAAGCTCAGCGTTGATCACAGAATTCCTTTTGGTCCGTTTCTGGGAGCCGGAATCTGGATCGCTGTTCTGGCGGGTAAAGCAATAGTGAATTTTTACATTGGTTTTATGGATAATCTGGCAATAATGTAGTGATATTGAAATTACCTCTCAGATAAATTGTGATTTAAACCCTGAGTCGATAAATCACCTCTGACATGAATTCGCAAACTTAAACTCTTCAGTCAACAACTCACCTCTACATAATTAGTGACTTAAACCATTTCCTTATAACTCACCCTCATAAAAAACAGGCGGCAGAAAGAAACTCTGCCGCCTGCAAATCAATTGAAGAGATTCTATTTTATCACCTTGCAGCAAGATTCAGTTTGAATGCCCTGGTAAACTTTTCACCGGATACTCTCAACAGACAGATTCCTCTTACACCGGAAATATCGAGTGGAATAACATGCGAACCTGCGCCAAGCTGCTTCTGAAAAGTCAACTGAGGAATTATCCTGCCATCAAGCGAATGAGCCGTCACCCTGACAAATTCTCTCTCCGAAAGATTCAGAGATAATGTTTCTCTGATCAGACTGCACTCCACACTCCTGCCCTTTTTCACGGAAGACACCGGCCTGGATGACACAGGAATCTCTCTGACTCTGAATCCCAGCCTGATCCAAGTCTCCTTATATTCATCCTTGTTCAGCCCTGCCTCTACATACCACGGCTGATACTCATCACTTTTTACCAGGTCTTCAGGAATCACATATTGCGGAAAACTCTTTACTACCGAATCTTTCGCAGGAACGACAATTTCAGAAATTGACCTGAGACAGGTCACAAAATCAGAGAGTTTGTAGTATGGTAAATCCGCATCCTTCGCTCCGATAGCCATATCATATTCACAATTTGCCGAAAAACCTCCGAATGTAATATCACGGGATGTAGTATTGGTGAGTGAATAACGGATGTTTACACCTTCCCCGACATTGTACGCTTCCTTTTCAGTAGAGAGAGTAATAATTATACCATCGACAGTATCCTTTATAAAATTTGCATACCTTTTCTGAAGCACAAAATCGACAACCTGATCTGAGCCGACGGACAGTCTCACAGTCTTAGACTCTTCATTGTAACCGCGTTTTGTTGCTCTTACATACCAGGCTTCGTTATTGGCAGAAAGGGAAATGCCTGTAATCTTGTAGCTGCCATCCGTACCGCTTACCGCTTTGTAAACAACCGGATCAATCGGTCTTATTGGTATTGAAATCAACTGCCCGGCAGCCTCAATGGGAAAAGCAATCTGCGGTTGTGTCACAGTTATGGTACATCCCTCCAGAGGAACCAGTTCAGCATTAAAAAGTTCTCTTACGTGCCCGGAAACCGAAACAGTGGAACTCTTCTCAAGCATCATTATTTGAAACGAGGTATCCGAGGCTAGATTAAAAAAGACACCTGCCGGATTGTAATTGGGATGTAAACATTCGATAGAGTAGAGATCTGGTAACAATTTGGGGAAAAAGAAATTACCATTAGAATCGGTGTAAGCTGAATCTATAACACTCGGCGGAGCAAGACTAATTGAAGGATCCAATAGAAGTTGATCCATGTTGGCCAGTTCAGATTTCCTGAGCAAAACTTTTACACCCTCGATCGGCAGGCTCGCTCTCTTCAGCGGTGAGGGATCATCAACTACCTTCCCCTGAACTGAGTATCGGCGAATTGGCACTCCAGAACCATTTACTACACTGAAAGAGCCGACATGGGGATAAACAGGTTTTTTTGGATCCAACGTCATGATTCCACTGCTATTGTCATATACCTCATAAGTTCCCACTGAAAGAGTACCCAGATTGTACTCAGGCCCATACTCTACCGGACTGTAAACAGCAGGGCAAACCTTGTCTTTTGGAAGCTCTAATACCTGATAATTGAGGTAAACGCTGTAAACTGGCGGATAAACAGCAATATTAGCCTGTTCGATAGTAAACCTGATGTCTTTTATCTCCGGAACAACACATGAGTTCTGAGCCGTACCAATAATAAGCTTCAACACAACCGTATCTTTATCAGCTACCGGTTCCGCAGGTCTGACAATGATATACGGATCGGCTGGTACAAGCTCCTGCCCATTGATTGAAACTGCAAGAGCAAACAGAAAAAGAAACAATACATTTCTGTGAGATTTTAAATTTGTCATCACTCCTCCTTAAGGTTTAAATGTGTGTGCACTGCGCCAATTATGCAAATATAATGCCACAAATTAAACTCTCGGAAGGCATTCTGCTATTCGCACATTTTCAACAACTTACAAATAAAGAGACTCAAACCGGTGAAAAAGAAAGTTGCCAGGAAAGTTGGCAGTGTGCCAACTTTCCTGACAACAGAATGAGCTTTCAGTACTATAAACTCAGATTAAAAAATAATGCGGTTGACTGTTTCGGCAGCAGTTTTAACCTGCAGAATACATGCGTTTCCGGGGAAACGGCCTCTATCAAAGGACAGGTAATGCTCCCCTCGAGATAATTCTCTTTCATCAAGAATAGAAACGAGTCTCCCGCTGAGGGAGATTACTCTTACCTTTACCCGGGATTTAGACTGAAGCGAAACCTGGACGTTTATACTGGAACTTTTTAAGAAGATTTTCACAAATGATCTGCTCCGGGAGAGATTCCTGTCTTTCACCGGCGATACCCCGCCTGATACCAGAGCAAAAATCCCGGTCCTTGTGGTTTTAACAGAGAGAACTCTGCCCTCAGCACCGGAAAAAGACTCTATAAATTCAAACTGTCCTTTACTGTTGACATGATAAATCGAGAGTGTCTGCAGGTTATTGATATCCTCCACCGGAAATGAGACTGTCAATACATTTATCGCAGTACTCAGTAGCGGATTAATACTGACATTAACAGCCTTTAAAACTTTCTTTCCTGCTGGTGCAGTACTAAGAAGTGTATCACGCACATAAAGAGTCTGTGTCTGACTCAGATTGCTTTTCTCTATATCGGTATTGGAGTAAAGCATTATTGTCGATCCGGTGTTTGGTTCCCGGATTATTACAGAGTATGATGCTTCGGGACAATATTGTGATGCCCTCCAGTCAAGGCTCAGATGATGTGAGTCAAGCCAGCCTGAAAGCTGAGTGTCAGGAAAACAGATCGTGTTTCCCCTCAAGCTTATTTTGAGGAGATTCAAACCGGTAATTTCCCGGGGCAGGTCCTGGAGCAGGTTTGAATCCAACTGGAGAATCTCCAGATTCGGCAATTTTGCAATCTCCCCAGGAATCTCTTCTACCCGGTTGGAATTCAGGTAAAGATTTACCAATGAGCTCATCTCCCCTATCCGCTCCGGAATAACAGAGATCTGATTACGGCTCAGGTTCAAAACCTTTAAACCCATCTTGAATACAGCCTCAGGGAAAGATTTAATCAGGTTTTCTGACATATCCAGCATAGTAAGGCTCTGGAGCCGGCTTATTTCCTCTGAAACATCAGTAAAGAGATTTCCGGAGAGATCAAGATGAATAAGTTTGTAAAGTGTACCGGCTTCTTCAGGAAGAGTTGAAATCTGATTCCCGGACAATGAAAGAAATGTCAATTCTGGCAGCTTGCCTATTTGAGATGGTAATGAGGTTAATCGGGGGTATCCGGGGCGATATGAGAGGTCAAGCTGAGTGATTCTGAAATTCCGGGAATTAGCAGTCTGCACAGGGCCGATAACGCTGTCAACAGAAACATTGCTCCATCCAATCTGCTCAAGCATGGAACGGACAACAAGAGAATCCGAAGAATCCAGGCCGCAGAAACTCCTGCATGCGAACAATAAAACTACTACAACAAAAGCCCGCTTCATATTTCCCCCGCCCAGAGCAATATGCAAAATTCGTACCTTGTTAAGTTTTCCTTGAAAATCAATCACTTACAGTCTTTCTCCGGTTTTTATAAACGCCGCTAACTGCCAGGAAACATGGCAATTACCGCATCTATTCTGCTCTGCCTGCCATGAAAAAACTCCCGACAACAGTTGTACGGTTCCCGTAGCGGTCAGATACACTTATCTGAACAAAATTGGTTCCCTTCAGTTTATCAGTCGGAAACTGGTTAACAAATACATTTCCGATATCTCCGATTACCCCGGTAAGAGAATCATAATTTGCCCTTGAGAAAAGAAAGGCATCAGGATCATTCTGGTTTATTATCCAGACAATCTCAGAAACCCACCCCTCTATTTCAAGCACCCTTACTCCGATCTTTACCTCCTTGTCCTCAGGCGAGAGATACTGACTGGGTACAAAGAGCAGATTGTCATCGAGCACTGGAGCTGAAAAACGTACCCTCACAGGTATTACAGTATCTCTTGATGCTCCATACTTGTCAAAGAGCAGAATACTGACCTGAAATGTCGTATCATCCGAAACAGTGTACTTATGCCAGTAAACTCCGGCAGTGTCTGTGGATTGAACTGTACCGGCATCACCCCAGTTTATTACAACATGCGAAAAATCACCATCAGGATCTCTGGCGAAAACCTCGATAAAACTGTAAATACCACTTATAAAGGCATCCTGAGAAAGCCGGACCTGAGAAAAAACAGGGCGGCGGTTATCGGGTAGAGTTATTTGAAGACTCTCTACTGTGCTGTCACCA
Source organism: Fibrobacter sp. (assembly GCA_012523595.1). Classification (NCBI taxonomy): domain Bacteria; kingdom Pseudomonadati; phylum Fibrobacterota; class Fibrobacteria; order Fibrobacterales; family Fibrobacteraceae; genus Fibrobacter; species Fibrobacter sp. Next base: position 808 of record JAAYIG010000160.1, on the reverse strand, counting down.
TCACTCCCGGTCACCGTAAGTTCCACCATCAGATTTCCACCTGAATCTGACACAAACACTACTGAATCACTGATACTAAATGGGCTTGCCCCCATTCTGTACTGCATTCTCTCCCCTGCCGGACTGCTCAATCGAAATCCGGAAATACCTCCTGTGGAATCCACTGCACTGAATCGGATTGTAAGCGGCTCATCGCAGGAGAGAGGATTCTCCGGAGAAAATGAAAAGGAGGTGATTTCAGGAGGTTGTTCTTTACGTTTAATGAAGTACTCTTTGTCGTTCCCTGAAAGTTTGACTTCAATTCGTACAGAGTCGGTTCTGTAAAGAGAGCTGTTGAAAACCAGCCAGAATTTTCCGGTCCTGACATTTTCTATGCGGAAACTTCCATCAGCACCGGTAACAGCTTTTTCAGAAGTCCTGGAAATTCTCACATTTACACCCGGCACAGGCTTTTTAAAAACAGCATCGTAAACCGTACCGGAAACATCTGTGGTTGAATACTGAAATGGAGTCCAGGGATCTTTAATGAAATTGCAGGAACACAGAGCCAGTAACAAAACGGAAAAAGCTGCGGTTACCGCTTTGCATTCCTTTATCAGTCGTAATTTCCGGCTGTAATCGATCTTTCTCACAGTTGATATTTCTTTATAAGATCCATGAGTGCGTTCCGGCTTATCCTGAGGAGCCTGGCAGCACCTGAAACATTTCTTTCTGTTGATTCCAGAGCCTTTGAGATAAGCAGCCTGTCAATTCTCTCCCTTGCCTGCTTCAAATCAAGAGAGTCTGATTCTTCATCGAGAACACCCGT
>JAAYIG010000159.1 GCA_012523595.1 Fibrobacter sp. | reverse complement strand
GCGCTGGAATGCTGATGCAGATCCCACATGCTTTTTTTGTGAAAGAATGTTCCAGATCTGGAATCACTCTTGCACAGGAAGGTTTCTATGGAGTAGGCATGCTGTATTTGCCACAGGATCGCGCCAAACGCAGTTCTTCCATAAAACTGATCGAAGAAACAATCTCCGAAGAGGGTGGATCGGTCCTGGGATGGCGTGATGTCCCGGTCTCTCCAGAGTGCCTGGGTGACATGGCTGTCTCCTCCATGCCTTTTATCAGCCAGATCTTTGTATCGTTTGGATCGCTTTGCGGACCAGCTCTGGAAAGAAAACTCTATATAACACGTAAATGCATGGAAAAAAAGGCTCAATTAAACCAGTTGACCCTTGAGGAATTTTATATCTGTTCTTTAAGCAGTAAAACAATCGTGTATAAGGGAATGTTTGTTGCACCTCAGTTCGAATATTTCTATCCAGATCTTACCGATGCCGATATGCAAAGTGCAATGGTCCTGGTTCACCAGCGCTATAGCACCAATACTTTCCCATCATGGCCATTGTCTCAACCTTTCCGTTACCTTGCTCATAACGGCGAAATAAACACCCTCAGAGGAAATGTCAACAAGATGATCGCCAGGGAAAAAACTCTCTCATCCCCTCTTTTTGCAGATGAGATCTCAAAACTGTTCCCTGTAATCAATCTGGAAATGAGTGATTCCGGAATTTTTGACAATGTCTTTGAACTGATTACCTCCACCGGTCGCACCATCGAGCACACCATGGCCATGATGATACCGGAAGCTTTCGGGGCAAAATATTATATCAGTGAAGACAAAAGGGCTTTCTATGATTATCACGCATCAATAATGGAACCCTGGGATGGGCCGGCAGCCATCGCTTTTACTGATGGTGTAAAGATAGGAGCAACACTGGACCGCAACGGTCTTCGCCCGGCCCGGTATCTGATTACCACAAGTGGAAAGGTAGTCATGGCTTCTGAAACCGGTGTCCTGGATATCCCCCCGGAAGAGGTACTGCAGAAAGGACGATTGGCACCAGGAAAAATGTTTTTAGTAGACACCGAAAAAAAACGGGTCCTCTTCGATAACGAAATCAAGGCTTCCATCTCCCGTCGTAAACCATACCGGCGATGGCTGCAGAATAATCGGATCGATCTTAAAGGACTTTTCCAGGTCCCGGGACCGGTCAATATCGAACACCAGTCACTATCAATACGTAAATGGATCTTCGGATACACATTGGAAGATATCAAAACAGTGCTTGTCTCCATGGCCGAAAATGCACAGGAACCAGTTCACTCCATGGGAAACGACGCTACTCTTGCAGTGCTGTCTGAAAGACCACAACTGCTCTTCAATTATTTCAAACAACTCTTTGCTCAGGTTACCAATCCGCCTATAGATCCCTATCGGGAAAATCTGGTAATGTCTCTTATGAGTCTTATCGGCAAAGAAGGTAATCTGCTGGATGAAACTCCCGAACATTGTCATCAGCTAAAACTCCCTCATCCGGTCCTTTCCAATGATGATATGCTTAAGTTAAGAAATCTTGACCTTGATGGCTATCGAGCATGCGTTCTGCCAATCACTTTTAATATCAATCAGGCCGAAAAAGGACTTGAACCTGCAATAGAAGCCCTTTGTAAGGAAGCAGAAAAAAAAGTGGATGAAGGATATTCTTTAATCATCCTTTCCGATCGCAATGTCAGTGAATCGCAGGCTCCGATTCCTTCTCTTCTGGCAACTTCTGCCGTACACCACCATCTTATCAGGGTGCAGAAACGGCAGCTTACCGGACTTATTGTCGAGACAGGAGAGGCTCGTGATGTAATGCACTTTGCCACACTGATAAGCTTCGGTGCAAGCGCCATCAACCCCTATCTGGCTTTCGAGATTCTTGCAGAGCTTAAAGAACAGGGTAAATTAAGTATCACACAGGAAATGATTATTGAACATTATATAACCGCCATTAAAAAAGGCCTGCTTAAAGT
>JAAYIG010000158.1 GCA_012523595.1 Fibrobacter sp. | reverse complement strand
CTTTCTTTTTCCTTTTTGTGAAATTGAAGAAGATGATAACCACCTCAAGGGGGAATTCTCAATTTGATTAAGTTGATCTGGGGATGATTTCTGGATATGAGAAAAGGTGTTCAATTTGAAAAATCGTTTAGTCGCTGTGTCACCTCCGGGGTGAAAAAATGAAATTGCAGGGGACGGACTTTCTTTTTCCTTTTTGTGAAATTGAAGAATATGATAACCGCCTTAAGGGGGAATTCTCAATTTGATTAAGTTGATCTGGGGATGATTTCTGGATATGAGAAAAGGTGTTCAATTGAAAAATCGTTTAGTCGCTATGTCACCTCCGGGGTGAAAAAATGAAAATCTAAAAGGAATACTTTCTTATTTCCATTTTCAAAACAGGATTAACTAAAATACATTTTCGATGATAACCTTCAATACGCCTAAACCACCTACTACACTCCCCTTTATCAATAAATTTCATCAATGAAATCTAAACAGAACTTAAACGCTTTTAAAAGCAAAAAAATAGTCCGTCCCCTAATTTTCAGACACTATCTACATTCTACATACGTATTAAAAACAACATAGAACTTTAGACACATCAAAGGACCAGCCCTATTCTCTTCAATATTGAAACCGCTCTGAGAGCAGCGATAATCAGTACATCTGTAGCTTATGTTTTGCTCGTGGTTGCTCAAAGGATGAGACTCTGCAGTATCGACTACCTGGCATTAGCCGGATCAGCTCTTATGAAAAGAAAAAACAGCGGTTCAGCGATGCTGGGATATCTTATCTTCCTTCTCACAGGCATTCTTATAGGCCTGCTCTATGCAGTCACGCTCTCCGTCTGGGGGGCCCCATCCTGGTGGCGAGGACTCATTTTATCAGTACCTCATATATCCATCTCTATGGCAGCAACACTGATATTGTGCAGGGATTGTAAGGTTCGCCAGAAACTCTTTCCCTCCCCCTCACCCCACCATCATCATCCCGCATACAGTATTATTATCATTATCATGCTTCACAATATCTTCGGGGCTACGATGGGAATCTTTTATAATGTATAGATCAAGTACAAAAAAACCATAAGGCAATTCTAATACTATTTGAGCACGATTTTTTCCAAAAAGACGGAATTGTCAACTTCAGCCCTCATAATACAGGCACCATCAGCGATACGCTTAAAATTCACATTGCATACACCGCGGTTAAAGTTCCTGATACTGCCTATCAATCTGCCCTGAATCGTGTAAAACTCGAATTTCCAGTTTTCAGTTCCGTTCAGATGTGACTGGATTGTGAGTGTACCTGAGTTGGCAAACAATGAGAATGGTTTCGAGGTGCGGGCTTTAAATTTACCTTTCAGGCTCCTTACTTCTGTACCTGTGATCAGATTCTGCGGTGTATATTCTCCGCCCCAGTATCTTGTGAAATTGTAGTGCCTTTTCTGCTGTGGCCTTGGGGCAGGACATCCGGAAGCAGCCTTCGACAAATCAACTGTTCCATTTGCATAAATATACGCTCGTGATTCTGTAAAGGTTATGATTTCATCCCTGCCATCACCATTCATATCTCCTGTCATCATGTAGCCATCATTGAAAGAAGCTACTTTTTTCACTTTTCCGTCAAAGAGCGCCGGAGGTTCCGGACCCCGCCAGATCATCAGATGATCAGTTCCATCACCATTCCAGTTATGACACATATATGCGATACTCCCCCATCCGGAACGTGTCTGATAGTAGCTTGTTTCTCCTGTACTTGAAAGAACAAATATTGCTTCACGTCCGGGAGATCCTCTGTCAATACGGTCCTGACCTCCTATCTCCAGCCCCGGCTGATCTGGAAGGAAGTCACCTATGGCAATATTTTGCGGTTCCACTGGCTGGTTGTTTCTCCACATCAAAGTACCGTCCTGATGATACACCGTAACATCATTTCCACCTACCGCTATCTCGGTTCCGTTTGATGGATTCTGATCGATATCCCCAACCCATATACAGTCTGCATGCCCGCTCTGATCCATTGACCAGATTTTTTTTCCATTGCTTTCCAGGTAATCAAAACCGCAGATAATCTCATCAAAACCATCATTGTCGAAGTCATACGGCCATGGGTAATGACCAGTATTGCCCTTGTAAGTCCACAGCACTTTCCCCATTCTGTCAAGAGCCCAGATTTGACTGTAACGGTCCTTCAGGATTATATCCTGGGGTTTTTCGGTTCCGGAGAGATTCGCAATAATGATGCAGTCATGAGCATCCTTGTGAGGATAGGAAAATGAGTATTCCTCGGCCCCGCTTTGCCCATCAAAGACTCTGAACTTTCCGTTCATGCATGCCAGCACCTCATTAAAGCCATCACCATCGATATCATACACCTGGGCCGGAATATCGGAGCCTGCAGATGCGCCATTTGCCGGATTTCCAATCTGCCACAACCGGGTTCCATCGAGAGTAAAGGCCGTAAGACAGTTTACCTCATGTCCTATATATCGATCGTCATCCATGCGATCGGGCTGCATTATTATAATCTCCAGGCAGCCATCTCCGGTAATATCACCCAGAAGCATTCTTTTTCCATTTCCGGCACTGCTGATGTCGATTGTTTTTATAAGCAGGGAATCGGAGAAAAGAGAATAGAGAGGGAGTAATAGAATCAGACAGAAGAGATGAGGATTGGTGATTTTTAACATGTTTTTCCTCTTTAAAAATGTAAGAGTGGACAGAATTTTTGCATATATAAAAGAATAAGGGATTTTTTATCATTGTGTGTCAGGATGATAATTACAGGGGAAAAAGTGTAGTCTTGATGGACTACAGGGCAGTTTTTTTTAATCAGTGATGAACTATCTCTTTCATTTCAAGGTATGGACCAGGACTCATTTTTTCTCATTTCCTTTCCCATTTTGACATTCCTTTGCTGGGGCTGCCAGTTTTTAGCTGAAAAATGACTAGTAAAACACATATTCTTCAGCGAAACAGTTCAATTACCCAGTTTTACACTCCCCATTATCATCCGGCATGTATCTTGCAAACATCTTTTATTCAAGACAGATTCAAATGAGGTCTCTGTGTTATCAGAAATAAGCAGCAAAACTGTTTATACACAAATCTTGACTTTATACTTACATTGTTCATTCAATAGCGCCAATTTGAACGGTTTACATGGTGCAGGCAAATCTTCTCCTGGGTTGAGTACACAGGTGCGATGAAGGCTAAAATTGAGAAGAGTGCCTGCACTATTTAAAAATATCAAATCAAAAGAGTCTCAAAATACCTGGAAACTTACTTGCTCTTTAGCTGACATCTCTGTGATCTTCTTTTCTTGTGAAGCAATCCGTAAAGTCGAAATAAGCTACGCAATTATATGGAAGTCCACCCTGACTTCGTGTGATCCATTTCTTATGGACTTTCCTAGGTCGAACAATCTACACCTCAACGAATCCTGTTAGTTACTGAACAATTCAGCCCGTTCCCCGATGTATTTTGTAAGACCTTTATGCCTTCAATCATTCTAATCGAGCCAAAATTTCAACACCTTGAAGTTCTCTACCCCCAGATCCTTTTCCTTCTGGAAAGCAACTTCAATGTCACTGTTGCCACAAGTGAAAAAGCCAGAAATGTAGATATCCTGAAATCGCTGGAAAAGAAGGTCAACTTTATTGTAAGAAAAAAGAATGAACCTTTATTTCTGTTCCTTTTTCGGATAAGCAGAAAAAAATACGACCTTACTATCTTCAATACCCTCGAAGGATCAACAGTTCAGTATTCATACCTTCTCTTTTTTAGAAAGCTGCAAGTAGTCCGGGTTGTACACAATCTGCCTCCGGACCAGCCAAAATCACTTCTTTCTTCAAAAATTCAGTCCCGAATAGAAAAATCTATCAATGGTTCTGTCTTCCTCAACAGACAACTTGCGAACCTCTCAGGATTCTCTCCTGATTCCAATTCCGGCTACTTCTATCCTGTTTTCTTTGATGAATTCCTGAAATCACGGAATATTAAACCGGAAAACTCGGGCTGTACATCTGTTCCCAAACTGGGTGTGCAGGGAAACGTTGAGGAACTGCGGAGAAATTACACAGGCCTTATCGAATCTGTCAGCAGACTATCTGAAAAGCATAAGCAGAAAATACAGGTACATATAATTGGAAACAGCTCAAACCAGTTCGGCTCTTTTCTTAAAGGCAACGTGAAAAAAAATGGGCTTTCTGAAATATTTCATTTTTATGATGAATACCTGAGTTTTAAGAATTTTTTCAGAATCCTTTCCAACATGCATTTTCTACTCCCACTTATCGACAAAACTCTTCCAATTTTCTCCAGATATGAGGGTAAGAAAATAACCTCGACCACCAGCATGGCCCTTGCTGTTAAAAAACCACTTCTTGTCTCCTCAGACCTCCCTGTTGAAAAAAACATCACCCCAATAGCCCTGTTCTATCCCGGGCCGAATCTTGAGACAGGAATACTGGAGGCGCTCAGTTTGACAGATACCGAATATGCGAAACTTGTATCTAACTTTGACAATCTGGATGAGACATCTTTTAGATGTCAACATGACAGCTACATGAAGATTATCGGTAAAGCAATGATAAGAAATAAATAGCGGTATCGCCTCAGAGATTGATCAGAACACCCTTTTATGCAGCTTCGCTCTTCTGTAGTACACTGGACAAAACAGCTGGCATAATATCGGGATCCTGACCTTTCCTGGCTGCCAGTATACGAAGCTCCTCTATGAGTATAGTGTTGTTCTGTTGAGCACGCTTTTTAAGCCCTGATATAAACTCGACTGTTCTTTTCTGTATCTGCTCCCGTAAATGCCATGCCCTGTCGATAAATGTTATAAGCCTGCCGGAAGTGATATTTTCAAATGGAGGCATATCGAGCCCCAGTTCCTCAAGCAGACCGGAGATTTTTCCGGAGTAAGGTAGAGGCACAAATGGGATGGTCTGCAAGGCAGCAAAGATAAGGAAATGGAGCCTCATTCCGACTACAAAATCAAGTTCCTTCATGATTGACATTATCTGTAAAGGCGTGTACTCTGCATCAAGTACACTGACAAACTGCGGCCATACCATCTTCGTGATTACCGCATAGGAGTGATGCAGATCGAATAGAGTTTTCCGCTCCATTGGAATAAAGACTATCTGTGCACCATAGCGTTCTATCATGAAATCTGCAGCGTTAGCTATAACTTCATGGTAATGTTCTACTTTAAGATCCGGCGCAGCTCTTCCAGGCTCCCTTACCGACATTCCAATAAGCTTCCTCCCTCTGACTATTCCGGTATTGGAAAGAATATCAGCGATAGTCTCATCTGGCTCCAGAGCAAACACAGGATCAGCAGTAACAACTATCTCCCTGTGTACCCCGATATCTTCGAGCAAGCGCCGTGATAACCTGTCACGGACAGTTACAATAGAAGCGTAATCAAGAACTTCCCTGACTATCTTCTGTGACTCAGGGTCCCTCAGAGGCCCTGCTCCAACGGCATAAACCATGAAAGGGATTCCTTTCTCATGGGCAATCTGAGCCTCACGCAGATACTCCTTTACATCTACATCAAAAAGAATTCCTCCACCCCCGACAATGAGAATATCCAGATCCATCACTTCCAATTCAGACTCTTTTCTGCTTAGATCTCTGATAGCAATAGACTTTTCAACTTTGTGCCTTTTTAGAGTATCTTCGGGATCCCGGCTGAAAACGACAATCTCCGCTTTGATCGAGCTTCGGATCTGGCTGATTATGGACTGAAGAATCGCCTCATCACCCATATTCATTCCACCATAAGACCCGGTTATTCCGATCCTGACAGGTTTGTTCGGTTCCATATCTGATAACTCCAGTTCTGCTTTCGGGTTCTATACTACCGGGATATTCTTCTTATGTCAATGGGAGGTTCACCAGCTCTGACTCTTTTCCCCTCTCTCTCATACTCCTCCGCACCAGCTTCAGCTTCCCGGAGATACTGGTTATTGCTTATCAGCTTATTGTAAAGATCACTGTATGATATGTCCTGAACAACAGCATCGGCTTTGTCAATTGCAAGTACGGCGGCAGCAGCTGCAGATTGCCCCAGAACCATGAATGTTGACTCCATTCGCATCGAGCAGAAAGCGACATGTGAAGCTGAGATACATACAGACACAATAAGGTTGACACATTCAGTTCTTTTCGGTCTCAAAGTGCGATAGGGAATGGAATACGGAGCAGGAACAGCCACCTCGATATTGCCCTCATTTATAGTCCGGCCATTCTTTATTATTCTTTTACAATTGTGCGAATCCATTTTAAAAGAACCCATCCCAACAGAATCTTCGATCTGATTTTTCCCCAGAACATCTGACTCGGTAAGGACATAATCAGAAATCATCCTCCTGGCCTCCCTTACATAAAGTTGAGGCGGCCAGTTATCTGTATCCGTGAATTCATCAGGTGCAAGGCCCCATTTTGCAGTCATAGCACGGACCCTCTTTGGCAGACGTTCATCATTTAACAAAAACCAGAACAGTCCCTGCTGATAGTCAAGATGATCCTGGTAGATCTCCTGACGCTCCTCATAGCTGCCCTCAGGCCATCCCTGGCTTTTCCCGATATTATCTGTGTTAACTGCCCCCCAGTTGTTGTGATCAGCTTTACCTCCGGGTAAAGGAACTGTCAGATCGAATATATCAAAAATTCCCATGTTTATATACCTCTCAGCCAGGGCATACCTGAATTTGTCATAGTTGGCAGGCTTGGGGAAGGGAACTCTGTTATCTTTTTTTGTCAAGCACAGGCGAAAATTATAAGCCTGAATTAGATCATCACCCTCGCCATTAATTCCTGGAGGATATGTACATATTCCAGGAAGCAGACCACTGTATATATCGCCGGGAATCCGGTATGGATCCACAAATCTGGTAAAGTTATGATGAGGTGAACCAAGGTGTACCCCGCTGAATGCCTCACCATAGACCTCATTGGATTCACGGCCTGAAGTATATGAAACTCCTGCAGCGGCCATAAGATCTCCCTCATAGGTCGCATCGATATATACTGATGCCCTGAAAATATCCCCGCTCTCAGTTATCAAACCGGTTATACGCCTCTCAGGTGACATCTCCACACTCATTAGCCTCTGTTCACGATACAGATTCACTTTGTATCGCTCCAGCCAATCCCGGAGAATCGACAAAGCAACATGAGGCTCGAAAAACCAGTGCTCCTCAGTACCATATATGTTTCCAAGCTCCTTGTGAAACTCAAGAGTGATGCCCCCTATAGCATCCTTATCCCCGATATCGGTAGCACTTAATCCTGAAGTTGTCATTCCACCAATAAATCGGCTGAATTCCACCAGGTTAACCTTTTTTCCTGATCGGGCAGCCTCAACAGCAGCAACTATACCGCTTGCAGTAGCTCCATAAATACAAATATCCGATGTGTAAGTCCTGGACTCATGATCTTTTTTCAGGGGGTAATAGTATTTGCATCTCATAGTCTTTTCCTTGCTTGTGGGGATGAATGGTTTCTGTGATTCTAACTTTTGAATTTTTTTTATTATGAAATAGTGATATTTCGCAAAATGGCAGATAATCCAAATACAGAGTTAAATTCTCAACAAGAAGCATGCCATATTCTAATGCGGAGAAACAATCACTCCTGCTAAAAGCAGGAATCCGGAATTATTCTTTTTCTATGTCAACTATTTCCGATAAGTCATGTTTTCCTTCGATACAGAAGTAATCATTATTATTTTCAGGAAAACAACAATGAAGCCTGAGCAAAATAAAATAGACAATGAGGAATACAGCAATATGGCTCCCAATAATGACAATCAGGACTTGTTTAATATTCCACACCCTCACGACCGTCTTTTCCATGAGTCGATGCAGGACATTGACATTGCCAGGAAACTCTCTTCTTTAGCATTGTCAACAAACGTTCAAAACCATATCGATTGGAAAACATTGGAGATTGTAAAAGAGAGCTGGGTTGATGAAAAACTTAAGGAACATCGCTCAGATGTAATCTATCGTGCAAAAACTCTGGAAAACGATCAATGGGTATACCTTCTCTTTGAGCATAAGAGTTCTCCGGATAAAAGAATCCATTTCCAGCTTTTACGCTATATCGTGGAGATCTGGGACCAGCATGAAAATCAACATGGGATAAAAGGTCATTATCCACTGATAATTCCGATTGTGATCTGCCATTGTAATGATCGACCTTGTAATATGGACAATAGCATGAAGGATAACATCGCAATTCTAGAGGGTACCGATCATGTTATTCCGGATTTTCACTTTTTTATGCTTGATTTATCTCTATTAAAACCGGAGCAAATAGATGACAGTTCTCCCTCTGATGCAGGAACAGGTAAACTCAAGATGCTTCTGCTATCCCTTAAGTATAGCAGAAGTCCGGAGATTTTGGGTGTTTTACCTCAAATTATAAGGATATCAGAAGAGGTCGAGGCTGAAAAATATGATTATCTGTATGTGGTATTAACCTATCTGGAATCTGTGATCAGTGAGGAGATGTCAGATCGGTTCAGGAATATAGTGGTGATAGGGCACAGAGGTGGTGAGACATATATGAGAACAATAGCAGATAGATTTCGTGATGAAGGACGTGAGGAAGGGCGTTTGGAAGGGCGTTTGGAAAAGGAGAGAGAATTAAAGAAAGTAATTGAGCAAAAAGATGCTGTGATTGAACAGAAGGATGCTGTGATTGAACAGAAGGATGCTGTGATTGAACAAAAGGATGCAGAAATCAAGCAGGAAGAAAAACTGGTTTATAAAATAGTCCGGCGAATGACTCTTAAAGGGATAAACCTGCAATCAATCCATGATCTTACAGGGCTTAGCAATGAAGTAATTGAGAAAATTATAAAAAGCTCTTGATTTTCTTGTTTATTGTGATGTTGCTTTGGGGAACTCAGTCCGGAAGACCAGAACAGACAGGAGCATGTTGCAATACCTATGTGTAAAAACCAGCCAACATCATCCACACAAAACAGAAACCCAGAAATCATCCAATTTGAAACTACCCAATACTGCCCCATGGCTGTAAAATATCCTGCTCTACACCAATAAGATTCATTACCTTTCCAACCACAAAATCGATAATATCCTGAACAGATCCGGGATTTCCATAAAAACCGGGTACGGGAGGACAGATTACAGCACCCATCGATGCAGCCCTGAGCATAAGCTCAAGATGTCCCCTGTGGAAAGGCATCTCCCGTACACACAACACAAGCCCCCTGCACTCCTTCAAAGCTACATCTGAAGCACGCGCAAGAAGAGTATCCGTATATGAATTTACAATGGCAGAAAGACTCTTGATTGAACATGGAAGAATAACCATTATATCAAACTTATATGATCCACTTGCCACAGGTGCAGACAGATCATTATTACTGTATTTGTAATCAGCATATTTCTCTACTGATAATCTGTCAAGACCTGTTTCCAGCCTGATTACTTCCTCAGCAGCATCGGTGATAATAAGGTGAACTTCAGCACGGCCTCTTAAAAGCTCAAGGAACCTTATGCCATAGATCACTCCCGATGCACCGGTAATGCCCAACAGGATTCTTTTCATCTTCTGCAGTCCCGGCGTCAAAAATTGATCCTCACAACAAGCTGCCTTACATAACCGTCTATACACGCGATCCATTTACCGTCACCGGTTTTGTGTGCGTCAAGATGATGCATCCCATGACTTGTCCAGCCCGACCTCCCATTGGACAACACCGGATTAGATTTCCAGGGCTTTTCTGCATACTCGGTAGTAGATAACCTGGTAATCTCAAAGGCGTTAAGCGACTTACCGTAAGTTGGATCACAATCCTGAGCCAATCGATAAATCTTCCCCTCGTGCATTATAATCCTTCCACCCGGTCTTGCGATATTTGCATCATCTTTCACTATCGGACTCATCGGATGCTCCTTCCATGCACCGCGAAGATCATCGGTATAATACAACCGCAAAGAATTGTTACGGTAAGGGTCCGCCCCGGCCATAAGCCACCACCTGTCTTCATGCCTGAATATCCCATGGTCACCAAACTCACCCTCCAGCAGAGTCCAGAGAAATTCCCAGCGACCAGGGAAATCAACTGCACGGTAAAGACGTAAATGCCTGGCGGTGGCACTCTCCGGAATCATATAAATCTCGCCATCCCACTCAAAAACATAGGGGTAGGAAAGATGAAATGGTTCGTCGAGCACTATCTTGCTGTATTCCCATTTGTAACCATCCCTGCTGACCGCCAGACCAATATCACCCCTTCCGTCAAGAGCATTCAAAACCTCAAAGAACATATACCATGTCGAATCCCTGCGAAACATAAAAGGATCAGCAACAAAAGAAGCTTTAATATCTGTAATATCGGAGGCTCTGATTAACGGATTTTTAATCGACCCGGGCTCCATAACCTCAAGTGGTGATGTTCCCTCAAAGATGCCAATTGCCCAGATATTCTCCTTTGAAAAAGAAACCGGGTGCTTTAAAGCAAGCCCGCCTGCAGCCAGAAAAACTGGAAACGCCACTGCAATCAGGACCTTGATTTTCATAAGTTTATACTTCCTTGATTCTAACTGGTGAAACATATTTTTTGACCATATTTGCCTGAACTTCCAGATATTATGTAATGAAAAATCCGATGCCGATTCCGATACTGACCCCCGGTATCAAAACGTCGGGTATGATTTGAACTATGTTAAAGAACTTTTATTAAAAAGCTTGCCTGCCCGCCCGGAATACTGAAAAAGTGTGAACAACCTGCTTTTCAAGAGAAAATTCTGGACCAATTGACGCAAAGCTGAACCATGAAAATCCGTCATCCCCAGACTGGAGAGAACTGAGAAAATCTGATGGTCTTCAGCACCCGCTGCTCCCACAGACATACCCCTGAAGAACGTCCCTTCACGTATACTCACCCTCTTTACCTCAAAGAGAAAAGCATTCTTGTTTACACTGGGAATTCCTGCATAATCAAGGAATGGCCCATCCTGCACTCTCACTCCCCTCTTTACATACCCTTCCAGTACGATTTCCGAATCAGCAGGAACTTCCAGATCAACACTCCCGCACCGTGCAAGCCTCAGAGGCTCACCCGTAAATCCTCCCGCCAGCATAAACTCATCGCTTCCATAGGGAACTCCGGCTGCAGCAGCCAACACTGCCGACTCGGGAGCACCTATAGCCACAGCAAAAGCAAGATCCTTTCCACGACTCTCCGCCTCAGCCATATGTAAAGCAAGATGACTCCGCGGAGAAACACTCACTGTCGTCTGATTCCGCCCGACTATCTGCATCCTGTAGACTCCAGCATTAGAAGATCCGGTCACAGGATCTTTGCTCACATTGATATGCCAGGTCCCGATATACCTCCCCCCATCCTCTCTGCTCCACCAGGGCACAGGAAGATCAAAAAGATTCACCTTCCCGCCACTCCAACTTTTATAATCTCCGGTAAACTCAGAGATTTCCGGTCGCAGAGTACTCTTACTCCTCCTCTTCAATTCCCGGATAAAACCTCCCCTGGAGAACCCAGGCTCCATCCCCAATGCAAGCGCCATAAAAGGCAGTGATGCCATCCCGCCAGTGAAGAGACGGAAACCGTGATAGTCACGTATATTTTCAAATAGCAAAGGAGTACCCTTTTCGTTGCGGGCAATCTCCCCGATCTCATATTTCCAATCAACACTCCTCTTTACACGCTTTAAAAAACCATGCTTATCGAGAATATCAATAAACTTCCGAAGCTCCATTTTTCCAGGTCACCCTCTGCTCTTTAACATCTTCTCAGCCGCAGCCCATCCATCCATGAACGCATCCTCCATCGAGAGATACTCCCAGGAACCAAAACGCCCCGCTGAATAGATCCCGATGCTCTCCAGAGCCCCTCTTATATGTTCAAGCGCCTTTACCCTGCGATTGTCAAATATTACATACGCATAGGGAATGTCTATTATATTAACAGCCTCAATATCGTCCTTACCGGAAATAAGTCCCATTCTCCTCATATCCTCAATACATCTCTCAACAGTTGCCCCACGATCTATCCCCATTACAGGATCATAGGAGATCTCCAGATAAACTGAACTGCACCCCTCTGGAGCCATGTGATCCGAAAAGTTATGGGTGAATCCTATCCGGTGAAACAAAAACTCCTCCTCAGGCACATAAACCCAGTGCCGCTCACCAAGACTCCCTCTCACGCCAACATTTACATTTAACACTGAAACATGTTTCAGCTCCGACACTCTCTCCCTGAGATCCCCCCCATCCCCCATCGATACCACAAGCTCCGGAAGCGGCTGAGTGGAGATTATCCCATCGAATGAAACCTCCTGACCCAAAGACGTATAGGCCTTGCGCCTCTCAGTGTCAATCCTGGTAACTTTCTCACCAAGGTTTATTTTCTTTCCGGTACATAAAGCCCCGACAAGCGTTTCGATTCCACCTTTATCAGGATAATAAAACTCGGTGTTGTATCCCAGAGACCCCGAATTATCACTTAATGCCCCCTTAAGAAGAAGCTTGAGATCAGAACTGGGAACAAATCGTCCTGTGCAATCAGGGGTCATCTCTGCGGGATGACGCCTGTAGAGCTTGGAGTTGTAAGGAATCATGAAATGCTCTGCGATTCCCTTTCCAAAATGCATTTCAATCCAGTCCCCGAAAGAGGCGGCATCCCCACTGGATCCACTGAAATACTGCTTACTGTACTCGTATATACACTCTACCACCACATCAACGGGAAGCCCGTAGAGATTTGCCTGAAAAGGATACCTGGTATACACATTCTTGGAATAGATCCATGCGCTTCTGTTTCTTTTATTGAGTTTCTCACCCATGAGAGAAAAAACGAGATCTTGAAAGATATCGTTGCGAAAGTGAAGAAGATGACCAGTATAGTCAAAGAAAAAATCCCCTTCCCTCTCTGTCCTGCATAATCCACCCGGTCTGGATTCCATCTCGAAAATAATCGGATCAACACCCTCTTTCTCAAGCCTCCATGCGGCTCCCAGTCCCGCCAATCCGCATCCTATAATAACCACATTCTTCATGACTGAAGCAGATCCTTTCACTTCTCGTCTATGTTACTTCTCATATACACGTCGAACAGAAAGACCTGAAAAACAAAAGCTAACTTTTCTTCTTCTCATCGTAGAGTTGACGATAAAGAATCTGGAGTTTGCTTGTAAATGATGACGGATGGAAATTGGAGAAAGCCCTCTTTCTTCCATTCTGTCCCATCTGTCTTGCCAGCTCATTATTGCTGATAAGCTTTATTATCGCATCAGCCATCATCCTGCTGTCCCCCAGAGGAACCAGAATACCGGTCACCCCGTCCTCCAAAAGCTCCGGGTTACCGCCCACATTTGTAGCCACCACCGGAAGACCCATTGCCATGGCCTCCAGTATCACGATGGGACACCCCTCGGTTCTTGATGGAAGGACAAAAAGATCCATATCCCTTAAAGCCTCAAAAGAGTTGGATTTGTACCCTGTAAAGGACACCCTTCCACCAAGACCAAGCCTCGAACAGTGCTCTTTTAACACCTCCTCCTCAGGCCCGGTTCCCACAATTGTCAGATCCGCATCCGAAATCTTTCTCGAAACCTCCAGCATGGCATCGAGAAGAACATTGACACATTTCTCCTCCGAAAGCCTCCCCACAAAGCCGATTCTCTTCCCCAATGATGGTGTAATTTTGCGGGGAGCCCTTACCGCCTCATCATACTTTTCCAGGTTGAAAGGAGGATATATCACCTCAAAATGCCCCCCGTTCCCTGAGTTGAGCCATTCCTGTTTGATAAAGTTGGAGGTAACCATGAACCTGTCGGCACGATCAATTAAATAGCCGGCCAGAGGCTGCATGAGGCTGTCACGGAAACGAGACAAAGGAGAATGGGCTATGTTTTTAAGAGTCATCTCAGTTGCCACCACTACAGGCACCCCTGCCATACGGGCGGCCATCGTACCGTAAAGGTTTGCCTTCAGTACGTGAGTCTGAACCACATGAGGCTTGTACTTCTTGAAAAAATCGTAGAGAGCAAAAATCCCCCGGGGCTCGTTGTAGAGTTTCTGAGGCACGTTAAGATTAAAAATCTTCCCTCCAAGCTCCTCAAACCTCTTCCCGAAAGAGTTTTCCTGGTATTCATAAACACATACACCCAGCTCATAACGCGCATGATCCAGGTTCTGCGCCAGAATCGTGAGTATCTCTATTAATCCGTTGTAAACATTAAATGATTTATAAACATGCACTATCTTCATTTTTTCCATAAAAGGTAAGTCCCCCAGACATTAATCAGACATCGTATCTGAACTGTTTATTTTTTTTACTTACAACAATCGAATACTTCTTTCTTCTTTATTACCAGGATAACCCTATTATCATGCAATTCAGGATCAAAGGAGGCGCGCAATCTCCCTGGCATGGTACGTTATAATCAGATCCGCTCCCGCACGCCTGAAAGCAGTCATAATCTCCCTCTGAATCTCATTGTCATCAACCTGCCCGGCTTTCACAGCCTGCTTGATCATCGCATACTCTCCGCTTACATTGTAAACGGCAAGAGGGACATTGAAACCTGTGGAGATCCGGTAAACTATATCGAGATAAAACATCGCTGGCTTCACCATCACTATGTCCGCACCCTCCTCGATATCGAGCGCTATCTCCCTTACAGCCTCATCGGAATTGGCGAAATCCATCTGATGAGTCTTCTTGTCACCAAAGGCCAGAACCCCGCCGGTACCGTGTTTGAAGAAGATATCGTAGAGTCTTGATGCGTACTTGACAGAATAGGCCATTATCGCCCTCTCGGAAAATCCGTTCTGATCCAGAACAGTTCTCATCGCCTTTATCTGCCCGTCTAGCATTGCCGCAGGAGCCATCATGTCGGAACCAGCCATGGCATGGGAAAGAGTCACCTTTTCGATAAGCTCAAGCGATTTGTCGTTTACGAGATAACCGTTTTCCACGATACCACAATGCCCATGCTCTGTATACTCACAAAGACAGACATCGGTGATTACAACTGTCTCCGGACTCCTGCTCTTTATCTCCTGTATAGCTCTCTGCACTATACCATCGGATGCATAAGCCTCCGATGCCATCGGGTCCTTGCTCTTTGGTATACCAAAGAGTAGGACTGCCGGAATCCCCAGGTCCGAAATCTCCTTTACCTCATCACCAAGTTTATCCACCGAGAAATGATAGCTCCCCGGCATCGCCTCAATCTCTCTGCGAACACCCTTTCCATGCACTACAAAGAGAGGATAAATAAGGTTTGATGGTGAAAGACAGTTCTCCCTGACCATACTGCGGATAGTCTCATTTCTGCGCAGACGCCTCGGACGCTGAACCGGAAAAGCCATATCTCCTCCCGGGTTTATTTGACAAGATGGAATGGAAGAATTTTTCCGCTCGGGGTGGCCAGAGGATACTCCCGCCTCACCCTTACATGCCGCGCCTGATCCCACATCACCGATCCTGACTGGGCCCATGATTCGGGACTGCTCTCAGCCTTTTTCAACAAACCTATGAAAGTACTCACAACCTTGTTTTCATCAATTTCTCCCAGTCTTGGACTGATAAGGAGCCTCAGCCTGTTTAACCCCTTCTCATCCTCCTCCTCAATCAACTGATAATCGGTGCTGCAGCCGCCAAATTTTCCCGGAAGCTCTTTTTCGATTATATGAATAAAATCGGTGTCCACAAAAGTTACACCCTCTCCTGTCAATTTCTCATAACTCCTGATATTAGCCACATGGGTATCAAACCCGATTTTCCCGTATCTACAGTCAGTCTGCTTTGTGTAAACAGTCCCGTAATCCCCCATCCCAACATTGAGAAGCAACTTGGGAGATTCGTAGAGAAGAGTCGTGAAGAGAAACGAATCGACAACCCGGTCAAAATGAGGCACATTGTGCCTGTGAGTGATTATGGCAGTTGTGTCTTTGTAAATATGACAATGATCACTCTCATCACTGCTGTGCGTCTTCTCACACCCCGCGGCTATAACCCCCGCCTCGGAAATCCCATACACCGGAATAGCAACAGCCCCGGCAGCCTCTATCTCTTTTTTCTTCTGATGTGTAAGCGTTTCTCCTGTAACCAGAAAACGGGTCCCCTTGATACATATCCCGCTCTCCTGTGCTGCCATACATACCCTTACAGCAGATGTGGCAAATGTGTAGATAACACAACTGGGGTAGTAATCAAGCATCGATGATGCCCACTGGGCGATTTTGTGGGCATTGTTGAGATTTACATATTCAGGCCTGGCCATCTCCACTCCATGAAGACGTGACATCCAGAAAATCAGATTCGTTCCCCAGGTCTTCTCCCAGTTCACCTTGATCTGAGCCTTCTCAACCTGTGAGAACCACTTCCGGGGAGGATTACCGATACGGGTGAAACGCAGCGATGAATTGATACCTGGAGCACCCGGGAAAAGAGGAAACCAGTTGGCAATCGGAGATGTCAGGGAATCGTGTGCAGCCAAAAGGAATGCATCGTAGAGAGAACGCTGCTCCAGGTAATCAAAGTCGATTCTCACCCTGGTGCCGGCACTGCGGGTAGCACCACTTCTGACCTCATATACATAAGAAAGAAACGGATTATCGAACATGCTCTCTTTACATAGAAACCTTAACCCGTTTCTATTCACTTCAGTCTTACCCTTAAACTCATCTACAGTGAAATACAATCCCTCATTTAATAGTCTCTCAAGCGTCCCCTCTATACCAACACTCTCCACCCAGCTTTTTACATCGGAAAACTTTATCTTCTTCTGCTCCAGAAGCTTCAAATACGGACTGCGGGAGTAGTTAAACACCCCCTTCTCAACAATATTGAGAAAGTTTTTTTCCCGGGAAACTATACGCTCCTTTAAAAGATTGCGGGCATGGTCCAGAGCCTCAAGAGGATCAATCCTCTCCTTGAGATACTTGCGTAACCCCAGGACAAACCGCACATACTTGCGCATCGGTAACCTCCGCTTCAAGTTCAGAGTTTACAAGTGGAGAAAAGATACTGCAGCAGAAGCTGCTTTAGTCCAGGTAATGCTGCAAAAGCCTTGCCAAATCAACTGCGTTTCAGGTTACTGCTGTACTCCCGAAGCACAATCTCTGAATGCTGCAGAATTTTATTGACCATGGATTTGGTAAGCAGATCAACAACCTGGCGCTGCTGATCGGGAATTTCCAGATTCTGCAAACCATCCCTTCTGATCTCCTCCGCTTTTGACCTGATCGATACAAGGGTAGGAAGGATATCGTAGCTTTTCATACACTCCACCAGCTCACAAACCTTTTTCTCAATTATGGAGACACCCTTCTCAGCCTCCCTGCGGCGCAACTCGGCATTGGAATCCACTACTGCCCTGAGATCATCGATATTATATAGATGCACATTCTGAAGCTTTGACACTTCAGGATCGATACTGCGGGGAACAGAGATATCTACCAGAAAAACAGGACGCCCCTTGCGCAGATTGAGATAAGAGCTTATCTCCGAGGATTTAATCAGAAAACCAGGAGCGGTGATAGAACTGATAATTATATCGGTACCGGGAAAATACTCCCAAATCTCATGAAGCATTATTGGAGTACCGTTAAAACGCTCCGAAACCTCCACTGCCTTCTGGAAAGTCCGATTAGCAACCACCACCCCGCTTACACCCGCACTTATAAGATTTCTGACCGTAAGCTCACCCATCTCCCCGGCACCGAGTATCATCACTCTCTTATCTGTAAAAGTATCGAATATCGACTGTGCCAGCTTTACAGCAGCATAACTCACGGAGAGATTCTTCTCACCGATTCTGGTCTTACTGCGCACCTTCTTAACCACACTGAAAACCTGAGAAAACAGATGATCCAGTGCATGGCTCACCGCCTTGTTCTTCACCGCCCTTAAGTAAGCCTCCTTTACCTGCCCAAAAATCTGAGCCTCCCCTATCACCATGGAATCGAGTCCCGATGCAACCACGCATAGATGCCTCACCGCTTCAGAGCCGCTCCTGGAGTAAAGCACATCATCAAGAGATCCACTATATTTGTGAAAATCACGGAAAAAATCCTTGAGTATGTTTCCCCTGCACTCCTTTAGCATTGCATAGAGTTCAACCCTGTTGCAGGTTGAGATAATCACACACTCCTGCACCTCCTCCTTGGCAAGCAGGAGCCGGTAAGCATCATCAATCACATCATCACCAAAGGAAAGCTTCTCCCTCACCTCAACCGGAGCAGTCCTGAAACTAAGCCCAACCACACAGAATAACATCCCCACTTTCCCCTGTAATCTGTTTAATACCTCAGCTCTTCAAGCCTCTTCACCCCCATCACCCATACCAGACAAAGGATAAAGCCTGAAGAAAACTGAACAGTTGAATTTTATCAAACCGCAATACACATACCAAACAGGAAGAGAATCCCCTTCTCCTTCAGCCTCTGCCAGCCATCAGGTATCTCACACCGGAAAAGCGCAAATAACGGATAGCTTTCAGCACCTCATGAATACAGGTTCGCTTCAATGCCTGCCTGAGTGCAGCCTTCCTGCCTTTCACAGGATTCACCCCATACTCCAGCACCTCAGGCCAAAGCCTTTGAATAACCCTCTGATGAAACCTGAAATCGGGCCAGCAACGCTCCGATGCACTCACAGAAAGCATACTCTCAAGTAAATCTTTGCAGCCAAATGGTGAGAAACTCTCAAATGATATGTCATATTCGCTAAAAGACATCGATGCCCAGTTACCTATCCGCTGCTCCCAGTATAGAAGATCCAGCACCGAATACCCTGACTCCCTGACCCCGCTTAATCCCTCCAACCAGTTCCCAAACTGATTCACCGCAACAGTACTTGCCTCCATAAATGCCAGACTCGCAAGAGAAAATCCACTCAGAGGAATCACCCTGGGCAGAAAGTAAAAGTTACGGGTAATCTCACCACCATTACCATTTATCACCACACACTCTTTGCCGCACTCCTGGAAATGACGATACAGCGCATAGGCGTTTATACCCTTGTTACGCCTGGCAGTAGTCACATTTCTGCGAAAGATCCTCTCAAAATCGGGATCAATATGCTCTGAATGAAAAACGATTGTGTGCTTGAGCCCCAGGCGTGGAAGCATGACAGAGGGGATAACTATATCAGGCCCGGAAACCCCCAGATTTTTATGGGTGTGAGTGATAAACTGCATCCCTGAACTGACCTCACGGCTGGCCGCCAGGATTATCCTGCTGTCAAGACCGGCAGATATCGCCAGCGCAGAATCAAACCTTCTGCACAAAGCCCTGAAAGCACCTCTCCACAACTCAACTACATAATCACAAACCTCCTGATCATCTCTTTTTATCAACTCCTCCACCGGCCAGTAACGGATCTGACTCTTTGAGGAAAAATCGAGGTAATGGTTCGGAAGAAGATGCGAAATCTCCCGATAAGCAGTCACTGTCCCGGGATACCAGTACTCCTCACCGGCAAAAAGAGGAATCCCGAAAAGGTCCCTCTCTATCTCTCTGTCTGTGTGAAAACCGAAGTATTCTGCAAGTATCGATGACTGAGAGGCTACCCAGAGCCTGCCCGCAGAATCAGATGTATAAAAAAGCGCCCTGGCACCCAGTGGATCACTGAAAGCTGCCATCCTTCCGTTTATAGAAGCAATTATTATGTAACGCCCGAACATTCTCTTCAATGCAGTAAACAGTCCTCCCAGAGACCAAGCCGTTGAAAACAGTTCATTTACGATCTTTTCATCGGAACGCTCAGGGTAAAGAGGATCCAGAATGTAACCCAGTAAAAGCAGGAAATTTCGCTCGTTCCTGATCAAGGTGTAAGAGAGGTCAGGATGTGCCAGGAGAAAATACCTGTTTCCTACCTCCTCTCTTTTCCATCCAGGGAAAGCATTTATCCGACGGGGAGAAAAAATAAACTGACGCCTGAACACATGTTTTTCATTATCCATAAGAATCTCCTGACAGCAATTATTAAAGCAAGTCTCATGACAGATAGAAATAATGGTGAGTTTCAGATAAGAGGATTAAATCAAAAACCCGGTAGTGTCAGGAAACCATGAAAGGAGATTTCCGATTCCGGAAACAGAGTATGTTTACGAAAGGATAAATTTACCTCACAACAGTATCGAAAACTATAAATTCATAATCAAGAAACTCTAATTATTTTTTGTCAAAGGATGCGGGTATATAAAAGGCTTGTAACCCGGTTTTTTCATCAGGAAATAATCACGGTCTGTCTGGATAATCGCCGGATGACGCACCTTGATATTGACAGGCTTTCCGTTTAAGGTATTGTTCCATATATATAACTCCCGTATCTGATCAACACATGGATACTCACATACCCCATCCCCACCCCGACCCTCATGCATAAGATGCACAGGTGAAACAAAATCTCCATGAAAAACATTATCGAAAATTACCCCATCCCCACCCCGGATATTAATCCCGGCCCAGCGATGGACAGCGGAAATTCTGTTTTTATAAATCTCAAAACCCCTGCTACCCCTCTTCCATCCAAACTTGTTCCCGTGAGCGTCAACAGCATGCGATCCCAAATACCCATCAACAACAAGGTTATAACGAAACACATACCTGGAACCATTATTCGATGCTATATGATGAGCCATGGAGATCTCAGCCACATCTTTCTGCTCGAAATAATTATCCTCAACAAATACAGCATCACCACTCCCCAGACTAAAAGGCCTGCTCCACCCCATCTCTCCATCACCGAAAACCACTACGGCTGTATACCAGTTGTCAATAAAATCATTATGGTCGATTACCCCCGATGCATCACCGTGAACCTCAATAGCCCTCCTCGAACACCGCCTGAACATGCAATTATCAATACGGAAATCTCTCGGCCCGCCCTTCAGAAGTATTCCCGGCGATTCCTCAGGAGCCCTCCCCTCAAACCCTATTTCAGATATTCTGAGTCTACCCTTTACAACCATCTCCACTCTGAATAGCCAGAAATCACTCTTCTCCCCATGGGAAAAGATGGTTTTTAACTTTCCGGCCCCCTTTATAAAAACCGGCTTGACAATGACAACTGAACTGTTCAGTCTATACTTCCCTTCAGGCACAAACACTGTATCCCCCGGTCTGGCCCTGTTAAGGGCTGCCTGAAGATCCCCCTGATCCGTAATCAAAGTCCTTCCGGCTGCCCCGGACAGACCCGGTCCAAAAATCGCCGAAAGAAGAACTCCCAAACCAATAACCCCGTGTATCACTGCTTTGAACCCTTCCAACCTATCCTCACACTCCTTCTCCATCCGTCAACAGCAGCAATCCAGAGATTATCTGCGATCCTGTGAGCATCCAAATGATGCATCCGTTTGGCATTCCACCCTTTTCCGCTGCCCTGAAGAACCGGATTGCCCTCCCAGGATACTTCACTGTATTTCTCAGGAGTCAATTCAACAATAAGAAACCCGTTCACTTCCAGTCCGTATTCAGATTTACAATCCTGTGTCAATCTGAGGAGAGTATCTCCAAGAGCAATGACTCTCCCCCCAGGACGCGCATACCTGGCATCCCGCACCACCAGAGGACTGCCGGGATGCTCATGCCATGTACCCTGAAGTGAATCTGAAAAGAAAAGACGAAGAATATCATTGGTCTCAGACACAAAGATCCACCAGTAATCATTGTGTCTGAAAACCGAAGGATCACTGAAATTGCCCTTTATCAGAGTCTTTACCGGCCTCCACTCACGCGGAAACTTTTCTGCCTTGTAAAGAGTTACAGCAAAAGCGCTCTTGCTCTCAGGAACCATGTAGTACTCTCCCTCCCATTCAAACACATAGGGATAAGAGAGATGAAACGGCTCATCGAGCACTATCCTGTCATACTTCCACTCCTTGCCATCAACACTTGATGCCAGGCCGATATCACCCTGCTCTGTCTCCCTGTTCAACACCTCGAAAAACATGTACCACACCCCGTTTTCCCTCACCATAAACGGATCAGCGACAAAATCCGCCGGTACATCGGAAACATCACGAAATGTAAGAACGGGATTGGATATCTCCGGATGAGGTGCTAAACTGAACGGAGAATCCCCCGAGTATACCCCAATTGCATACTCACCCTTTGATATAAAAAACGGAATCTCATACAACTGACCAATCGAAAAACCCGTAAGAAAAAGCGATGCAAAGATAATCAGCAATGGGATTCTGCCGATGGGCACATCTGTTTTCCTCTTTTTTCGCAAATACCTGATACCACCGGATTTCTTGTCTTTCGATATCACGGTCTCTCTTCCCGATGAAACATCAGAACTCATCGTTTTTCCTCCCCCCTTGCCGTTAAATTCGACTTCAATTCAGGAAACCAGCGCCATCTCCAGTCTCGCCAGCGCCTTATACATAGTTGCCTGCCCCCAGTGAAGCATAGGTGTTTTGGCCTTTATCCCCGGAAGCTGCCTGAAATAGAAGTAACCGGTCTTGTCCTGCATATTCTCTATTGTCCATCTGGCCACCTTAAGCCCCAGCTCCAATGCATCGTTGTCAAAATCGGAGAAATAGGAAAGAGTGTCTATTGCCTGAGATGCACACTGGATATCCACCGGATAAACCCGGTTATGATAGTACTTGGGACGGCCGCTGCTTTCAAAGAAATTGTTCTTGAAATAAGCAAAACCCCTGCGCAGATTTTCACTATAGGTCTTATCCTCAATGTTTTCCAGATAACACTTCAAACTATCCAGGTTATAACCTGTATGGAAATTATCTATCCACCTGGTCTTCTCTCCCTCCCCATAATACCAGGAGCCGTCAGGTCTCTGACGTGTACAACTGTAACGCATGGCACTTGCAGCCACAGAGAGCATCTCCTTATCTCCGGTAATCCTCCCCAGCCTGGCCAGAAAAGCAGCTCCAAGCATGTTGGAATTGTGAATAGAACTCTGAGTATAGGCTACGTAGCTGATACAATCACCACTCTCTGTCTTCTCCCTTGGAAGATCAAGTATCCAGCCGCTTACATCAACAGCCCAGTCCAGATATTTCTTCTCATTCAGCAGTTCGTATGCATCAATGAGAGCCTGACCGATCAATGATGTCCACACGATTATAGGCTCGAATCTGGGGAGCCGCCCTGCCCTGCTTGTAAAATCGAAATGATTCCCCCATGATGGCTTCTTGTAAGCGGGTGCGGTATTGTTCATCAGCCATTCAAAACACACCGCTGCTTTCCAGGCGTATTCTTTATCGCCTGTCACTTTGCACCTCTTCAGATACCCCCATGCCATATACCCTCTGCCCTTTGTCGATTCCTTTCTGGTCACACCCAGAACGGGCCTGAGATTGATGGGGCACTGACGGACAAGCTGCTGCAGAAGCCTCTCAGCGAAAATATTGCCGAATGTCAAAGGCCTTACAAACGATGAGAGCCCGTCAAAAGGCTCGTACCCCCGGTATTCATTCTGCTCCACCCATCTCTCAACCTTCAACAGACTCTTCTCTATGAAAGATCTTGCCGTATTCACCTTTTCCCTCCATCTGGTTTTTATTTGCGTTTTTTCCCCTGAAAAGAACTCTGCCGAAAATTCCCCTGAGTCGAGCCATCTGCTCTGCCCGATGAAAACGTATCAGCTCTGCAGGAAGAGGACTTTCTGTACGACTGAGAAAAGACCAGAAATATCCCGCCAGAAGATACAGACCTGCAATCACATAAGGCTTTTTACTCATCTGGTAAACACCCCTGAACAGTTCCCACAAAGGATGTCCCCCCAGGTAATGATCTTTACGACCATGATTAAACCGCGACATGAGAAAACCACTGGATCCGGTACCCATCTTTCGATGATGAACAAAGGTTTTCTCCTTGAATGTCCTTGTAACCCACCCTCTCATGCGGGCACTTGTCACCGCTGCCCAGTCTATCCCTCCCCCCTTTATGGGAATGTAACCCCCTATCTGCTCGAAACACTCTCTCCGGAAAAGCTGACAAGCACCGGAAACATGATCCAGATTTGCAAACGCACCCTCACCGGAACGATATCCCTGCTCCTGGAAAGGAGTACCGGCTACACCAAGCGATGGAATCAGGGCAAATTTACTCATAATAAACTCGAAATAATCAGGCGGAAACGTCACATCAGCATCGACATTACCGATTACATCGTAACTGCACCCCTCAAGCAGCGCATACCCGGCATTGAAACTGTTTACCTTTGATGCAAACTGCCTGTCCCTGTGCTCAGGCATCCTTAAAAGTTCTATCCAGGCAAACCTGCTTTTGTACCCCCGCACAATCTCATCGGTACGATCAGTTGACCCATCACTTACTATGATCCACCTCTCAGGCAAATGACTCTGAGAGATAACCGACTCGATCGTAGCACCGATAAAGGCTTCCTCATTCCGCGCCGGTGTAATAAGCACATATTTCAGACGTTCTACCATGGCTCTGCCTTACTTCCCAACAGATATTTACTTGTGGTATTTACATTCCATGAAAGAAGCGCACAGAGAGCATTTTTACATATTGCTCAGGCAGCCTCCTCACTCTCCCCTGCCAGAACCGGCTCATCCCAGTCCTCTCCCCCACTTTCATCCTCATTTAAGAGTACCTGCTTCCCCAATGCACCCTCAGGACACTCCTCAGGAACCTGGATCGCGATAAGCAGAAAGACTACCCAGAGAAGTGAGGTCGGCTTGATAAATGAACTCTCGGTATAGTTATAGATCAGAATCATGATAAACATCACCAGTCGAAACCGCCCCCAGTCCGAATTAAAAGCGATACTGCGAACCATGCTCCTGAAAGTGGAGATACAAACAATGCCAAGAAGAATAAGCCCGATTACCCCCAGGTCTATGTAGACATCGATAAACCCATTGTGTGCCTGTCCCGGACGCCAGGAGAAGATCTCCCAGAGCTGATGCCCCAGGCTGCCTATCCAGAATCCTCCGTACCCCGCCCCCAGAAGCCATCTCTCCTCACCGATCTTGAGCAGCTCATCCCAGAGAAAAGTCCTGCCGGTAAATGTGGGATCACCGCCTGTGGAGGCCACTATGTAGGGAACCAGATCTGCCCTGGCAAAATGCTGCGTAAGTACATTCCCCACCAGAAACCCAAATACCAGCACCAATGCAACATTTCTGATAAGCCTGGCGTTTGTCCCGGCAAGCTTTACAAGAAGCAGTATTGCCGTACCCACAAGAAAGACAGTCAGTGATGTACGGCTGGTGGCGGTCTTGGACCCATTGAGAAGCCAGAGCGCAAGAAGCATCACCGGAATATCAAACAGCCTGGTCTTGAAAGCACGTGAAAAGAAAATCCAGGCCAGGAAAAACGCACTCACACACACAAGCTGCCCCAGGCTGTTTTTGTGCGTGGTTACCCCTATCCACATCTCAAAAGCACCGGAGCTGTCGTAGCTTACTCCCAGATGACGGTAATACTTTACAAACAATACTGACAAAGGAATCAGTAGATAGGACCAAACCCGAATCAATCTCACAATCGCAGATGTAAAATCGATCTCGGTGATAAGTACTATAACCATCAGTAAATCACCGATGGTGCGGATCCAGCGCTTGAAGGAAACCATCGGGAACCCGGACCAGAGAACACTCATACCCATAAAGAGGTAAAGAATCAAAAGCCACCGGTTCCTGCGTACAAACTCACCCCAGTCGATATTCCTGAAACAAAGCACCATCACCGCCAGCATCTCAAGCACAATAAAAAAGTTACGGTCAATAGCGCTTCCCTTCAGATAGTCCATCTCAGTATCTGAGATCATCGTCATATCGGGACTAAGCCAGTAGGTGATACCCCGGGATGCTACCCTGAGAAACCAGATCAGAGGAATCAGAATAGCAGGGGAGATACCCTTTTTTTGGTTCTGCTCTATCATAGGGTTTCTTTTCTGTGAATTCCGGATTTATAGAGTAGCAAAATACCGGCCTCTCAGGTGGAGGTAAGAGAGTCAACGATGTTTAGATAAGTGTATTTGCGAACCTCCCAGTTATTCTGCTCCATATACCTGAAAGAGTTGGCCACAAGCGTATCCCTCAGCCTCTTATCCTTCCTTAACTGCACAATACACTCCGCCAGGTCCTCCTCATCCTCGGACCTGAAAAACTTCACCAGACTCTCATCGAAATAGTGTGTATGAACCAGAGTATCTGAAGCAATAACAGGAATACCCACATACATAAACTCCAGTATCTTTGTACTGAACGCCTCATTTCCAAAAGAACGCTTGAGCTTGGGCTCCACACCAAGATCCGCCCCGGCAATAATCTGAGGCAGTTTCTCTATGGGAACAATATTCCTGAAGAAAATTCTGTCCTGTAAACCAAGTGTTTTCACCAGATCCTCAAAATACTGCTGATCAGTCCCTTTACCGTAGATATGAAACTCCAGATCAACGACACGCTCCCTTATAAGGTCAACAGCCCTGATCGCAGTTTCAAGCCCCTGATGAATACTGAGAGTCCCGGGGTAGATCATGATAAACTTCTCCCCCCTTCCACCCTGCTTTCTCACCCTGAAAATCGAGGGATCCGGATAATTCATCACCACCGTACACTTGCGGGCTGAAACAGAACGGGCTATAAGTCGCTGATGCCAGATATGGTTTGCCACTATCACATGATCAGCAAATGCCATTGAGAGCCTCTCAACCAGAAGAAGCATCTTGAAAAGAGGGGAAGCAGTGGATGAATTAAATTTACTTATGAAAAGTTCCGGGACTATATCATGGATATCCAGAACCACCTTTGCCCCCAGAAGCTTCGCTCCCAGTGCAGCAAAGACCTCAAAATCGGGTATCGAATGTACATGGATAAGATCGTACCTGTGTCTGATATGCAGATAAGTGAGGCGGAAAAATGACCTGATCAGAAAAGTAACAAGCTTCAAAAGATACTCTATCTTAAACCGCTCATTGATCGTCCGTCTCTGCACCTTGTAAACATTTACACCTGATACATTGGTGAAGGATGCCGCACCGTCCTGACGAAGCACTATCGCATCGACTGTATCTCCCCTTTTTACCAGCGTCTCTGCATACCTCCGGACCCGGTTATCACCCTCGTAGTATGTATAAGCCACCATACATATTCTCATTTGTCGCACCTCATCTGTTCTTCTCTGACCGATGGGACTTCCATGGTAGACTTAATAAACGATGCTACCTGGCAGGGAAGAGCATTCCAGAACTGATTCTCATAATGGCTCTGAACATAGCTCAGAAAATCTTTGTATAACTGCACCGGATACTCCTCCTCACCCCACTGATTGTTGAAATTGATATAGTCCGGATGAGTATTAAGCAGGGCCATGCCGCCCTTCTGTACAATCCAGTCAAGCTTCTTCTTCCATATATCAATTGAC
Source organism: Fibrobacter sp. (assembly GCA_012523595.1). NCBI lineage: Bacteria > Pseudomonadati > Fibrobacterota > Fibrobacteria > Fibrobacterales > Fibrobacteraceae > Fibrobacter > Fibrobacter sp. The sequence continues at coordinate 21,853 of JAAYIG010000158.1, read as the reverse complement.
TGCTCCCTCATAAGCGTAAAGAGAGTAAAATCCTGCACTAGAGTGTAGGGAATCTCCACATACCCTCCCCTGGGACCCGGACAACTTACCCAGAAAGGAAAAATCGTACCCACACCATCAGGCTGAGGCTCAAAAGGATCTGTGTCAAAAGTGGAGAGATCATAGAGAAGATCAAGCTCTCCTATCCACTCCAGATTATGATGCATGGCGCCGGCCCTGAAACCCTGGGCGTTCCAGTCCCTCAGGTAGTGATTTATCCTCTCAGCACACACCTGAAAACTCATCCTGGAACTGAACAGTTTCCCGTCATGCCTCAGATCATGAACCCCCACCTCAAAACCCCTCTTTACCAGATAATCCCTCAGTGCAGGAGAAACATCATAGCGCTCCGGAACCAGATTGAAACTGGATCGCAACCCGAACTTCTCCTCAAGTGACGCCACCATGCAGCATCTGTCCTGCCCCTTCTCCCGCTCCACATCATGGGTTAAAACCAGTGCAAACCGCTTCCCATCCGGCCACTCCTGCCAGTTTAAAGGAGCCACACCGGCACGGGGATCGATAGGCCAGATATCTTGACAGATATTTCGCAGGTATTCCACTCTTTTTCTGCGCAGGTAAATCTGCAGCCTGCGGGGCATAAGCGGCTTCAAGGTATAGTATAGACCAGTCAATGACATTTCCAATTCCTGACTCAGTGTATGTATCTGGAGTAAAATTCAGCTATAGTCTCGATTACTTTTTCCTGCTGTACGGATGATAGAGAGGGAAACATGGGAAGAGAGAGAATCTCCTTTGAGAGCTGCTCACTTACCGGAAAACTTCCCGAACGGTAACCCAGGCTGCGATAAGCTTTCTGCTGATGAAGAGGTACGGGGTAGTGAAGCCCGGTGTCGATCCCCTTCTCGGAGAGAAAGCCCTGAAGCATGTCCCTCTGAGGAGTCCTTATAACATATAGATGATAAACGGAACGGGCCCATGATGGCTCAAAAGGAACAATAAGAGATGAGATCTCAGAGAGCATGCGGTTATAGCGGGATGCTACAGCCTGCCTCTTCTGGTTCCATTCTTCCAGCCTCTTGAGCTTGACACTTAATACCGATGCCTGAATACTGTCCAGTCTCCCGTTATAGCCTTCCATCTCGTGGAAATATTTCTTCGCCTGCCCGTGATCGCGCAGCATGCGTACAGTCGATGCTATCTCGGGATCATCGGTGGTAACCGCGCCACCCTCACCAAAAGCACCCAGGTTTTTCCCGGGATAAAAACTGAATGCCGCAGCCTTTGCCAGCGCCCCGGCCTTTATCCACTTGCCCCCAAGGCTGTTGGAGTAATACTGCGCCCCGTGTGCCTGACAAGCATCCTCTATTACCGTAAGTCCAAATTCATTCGCTATCTGATTAACAGAATCCATGTCCGCTGTCTGACCATACAGATGAACCGGGATTATGGCTCTAAGAGGTTTGCCGCTCGATGTATGGATTGTTTCACCAGTGAGATCATCCCTGAAACAGTTCTTCTCCAGGTATTCCCTCAGTAGTGAGACAGAGATATTGCTTGTCTGAGGATCCACATCCACAAATACCGGCGTGGCACCAGCCTGGGTGATCGCCTCTGTGGTGGCGATAAAAGTATTGGGGACAGTTATCACCAGATCCCCTGCCTTGACACCCGCAGCCATCAGCGCAAACCTCAGGGCATCGGTACCGCTGCCAACTCCCACCGCAAACCGTGTCCCGCAGAAAGAGGCAAATGCACGTTCAAATTCCTCCACTGACGGACCGCTGATAAATTTTCCGGAGTGTAGAATTTCACGGAAAGCAGCCACAAAATCCTGTTCCATTTCCCGATGCTGGGAATTGAGATCTAAAAAGGGAACTCTTTCAGCGCTCATCGATCCTCCTTAGAAGTTTTGCTGGATTTCCTGCAACTATCGTTCCGGGAGCAACATCTTTGGTCACAGTGCTCCCTGCCCCCACTATCGCCCCCTCACCAACAGTTACCCCGCAGAGAATGGTGGAACCGGAGCCTATCGAGGCACCTCTTTTTACCAGTGTGGGAATCACCTGCCAGTCCTCCTCGCTCTGAGGCTTGCCGTCAGAGTTTGTAGCCCTGGGATAGAGGTCGTTAATGAAAGTCACCGAGTGGCCGATAAAGACATCATCCTCTATCACCACACCCTCACAGAGAAACGAATGGCTGGAGATCTTGCAGTTTTTCCCCACAAATGCACCTTTCTGTATCTCCACAAAGGCCCCCAGCCTGGAGTTATCACCTATACTGCATCCGTAAAGATTAACGTAGGGGGCGAGCCTGACATTCTCGCCTAACTTTACATCAGAGGAAATCTGCTGAAAGCTCATCTTCGACCTCGATTTTCATGATTGAAGAATTACCTGATTTCAAGTATGGATTAAGATTTTATGGTTATTATTTTTCCTGAACCTGTATTACCCCATTTTTACCGCACGGATATGATAGACAATCACACAGAATTTCACTCTGAAGTGATCTCTATCGGGCGACCCTGATTTCTCAATGAAAGGTCACACGCCTCCAGCATCTTGACCACCGCAAGTCCGCTTCTGCCGTCACTTATCGGAGCCCTGTCATTCTCTATGCAGTCGATAAAATGCCTGCACTCAAGCTTTAAAGCCTCGGTTCCCTCAACCTTTGGAGCCCACATGTCCCCGGCCCTGTAACTTACCAGTATGTCGTAGATCCCCTGCCTGTTACTGGCCTCTACTCCCTTGTCGTAAACCTTAAGCTTCTCATCAGCATTTAGATCATTCCACACAAGCATCTTCTTCTCCCCACCGATAAGAGTTGTCCTCACTTTCACAGGAGAGAGCCAGTTTACAGAGAAGTGTGCCACGATATTGGTGTTGAAATGCACTGTTATATAGGCTATATCCTCCAGAGTATTTACATGCGACTGTCCCCAGGCGGAAAGCGCCGCGGGGGATTCGCTTATAAGGTAAGACATGATGGAGAAGTCATGAGGAGCAAGGTCCCACACCACATTGACATCGTGCTGGAAAAGCCCCAGGTTGACCCTTATGGAATCGTAGTAGAATATCTTTCCCAGCTCCCGCTCCTCTATAAGCTGCTTTATCTTCCGTACCGCGCCGGTAAAGAGAAACGTATGGTCAACCATGATCTTGAGATTTTTCCTCTCAGCCAGCTCGATAAGACTTATGGCCTGCTGCGATGTGGCAGTAAAGGGCTTCTCCACAAAGACATGCTTTCCATTCTCCAGTGCCATGCTGGCAAGCTCATAGTGGGTAGAGACCGGAGTCACTATTGCCACAGCATCGATATCCGATGCCTTTATAAGCTCCGTGGGGTCGGTGCTTACACGCAGGGATGGGTTTGCGGATGAGAGCCTGGAGATCACCTCTGAGTTCCTGTCACTGACACCAACTACCCTTACCCCCTCCAGGGCACTGAAATTCCTTACTATATTGGGTCCCCAGTACCCGTAACCGATAACTCCTATGCCAAACATCACTTGCTCCTTTTCAATAGGCCCCCCTGGCGCTTATCAAGGCCAACGGGGTTTTTAAAATCAACTTAAGATCTGTAAGAATCGAACGGTTTCTGCTGTACTGAAGATCCATCCGCACCATGCCATCGAAGGTGGTGCTGCTTCTCCCCTCTACCTGCCAGATACCGGTTATTCCAGGTTTACATTCCATAAGACGCCGGATATGCCAGAGACTGTACTGGGCAGTCTCGTAGGGGATAGGAGGACGGGGTCCCACAAGAGACATATCCCCTTTAAGCACATTTAGAAACTGCGGAATCTCATCCAGGCTCGTCTTGCGCAGAAATCTCCCCAGTGATGTCACCCTGGGATCCTGACTTATCTTATAAACCTTCTCCTCCTTTATCTCCCCCCTTATAAGACGCGATACATACTCCCTGTGAAGCGACTCATCACTGTTTATGTGCATGGAGCGGAACTTAAGAAACGTAAAGAGCTTTCCGCCCTGCCCGACTCTTTGCTGACGAAAAAATACCGGCCCCGGTGAGCTAAACTTTATAAGAACAGGGATAAGAATAAAAAAAGGAGAGAAAAGAAGTATCCCCAGGGTGGCCCCCACTATATCGAGAACACGCTTTGCAAAAAGAGGAAACTTCTTTACCCTCGATTTGTCCGTCTCAGGATAGAAGGTAAGGAGAATCTCTCCGGATGAAACACTGTTACTTATCGGAAAACTGTAAACAGAGATCTCCACCTGCCCCCTCACCCATCCGCCCAGAACCTCCTCTATCTGTTTTCTGATTTTCGCAGAAATCACATCCTGACCCTGCCCTGCAAGCCCGGTAAAGATAACCCCTAAAACCCGCTCCCTCTCATACCATCCCCGGATATCCGTCTCCCGTACCCTCTCCCCCAGCACCTGCATTATCTTCTGTATAGCTATCACCCCGGAGAAATTCTTATCCCTGAGAAGATCGCTGATATCAATAAGAGCCAGCACAAACGGGGCTCCCGACCTCTCGGTCCTCTTGCGCTCCATAGTGAGCATCTCACGAAACCTCTCCTCAGGCAAAAAACCATAGAGACCAGGATTGACAAGATTCCCTGAAAAGGGTCTCCCGCCACCTACTTGCATACTTCCTCCCTTTACATTGGGGGATCTTACAGGCGTTTCTCTGATTTATTAGGTGAGCAAAAGGAAGGCCAAATAATTTCTTTTAAGAATTTATGCCTTCAGAACAAGGCAGAATCTATATACGCGCTCGCTTCCGCTACCCCTCAGTAAGCAGCGAATGTAAAGCCATTAAACTTCCCTTCAAAACACAGATAATCTTCGCAGGAAACACTTTCACCCCTCTGCTATTCCTGTGAAACAGAAACCCAGTGACCTGGCCGTCCACAGAAACTTCGATTGTTCCATCGTTCCTGTGAAAACAGGAACCCAGTCCTGACCAGATCCTGTACCTGTCTGCCGTTCATCATTAAATTGTGGAAATCCACCATTCTAAACATTTATCTTACTATATCAAGTCTCAGTTAAATCCATGTCACACTCAAAGGAGTATCCTTTATGGAGAAAAACTGCCTCTTCTGCAAGATAATCCGAAATGAGATCCCTGCTCAGAAAGTCTTTGAGAACGATTCCATGGTGATAATAAAAGATATAAGCCCCCAGGCACCCCACCATTACCTGGGCATCCCCAAAGAACACTACCCCGGCATACACGACATACCCGAGGGAAAAACAGATATTCTGGAAAAACTCTTCAGCTCCATTTCCGAATTTGTGAAAAAAGAGGGATTGGTGGAAAAGAACTACAGACTGGTAATCAATTCCGGAGAGAAAGCGGGTCAAAGCGTGGACCACATCCATGTTCACATTCTAAGCGGCAGAGCCATGGGGTGGCCACCTGGATAAGCTAGCAGACCAGTGCCGGGTCAACCTCGTCTATTAAAACATGTGTGCTCTGGTCTTCAGTATTATACCAGAAAAACAGAAGGTTATCCTGCATTGTAAAGCAATCCGTCAGATGCTCCTTGTGGGAACAGGGAAAAATCTTTCTGTGCCGCTTTGATGCCCTGTTTATCAGACGGAGTTTCAATTCATCCATAACTCTTCCTTTAACGATTAGTTATATCCCAGACTCATTGATCTGACCGCCTGCTCACCCTTGCAGATACAGTGATGAACAGGCTTTTGGGTTTTGATTTCCGCAGGATAAGAGCGTGTCCTGCGGAAATCAGGAATAAATCACTGCATCTGCTTGCGCAAAAATGTCGGAACATCCATATCGTCCTCATACTGGGTTATTACACTCCCCTTGGAAACATAAACCCGCTCTTTACGGATAGCTTCCTTCTTGAGAAACGGAGGAAATTCGATCGAATTGCCGTTGGAAGGCTGATGCGATGCAGCATCTTCAGTAACAGATACTTCCGTGTTCTGCTCATTTGCACTCTTTGGCTGCTCAACTGCTGCAGCCGGCGCCTCGGCCTTCTCCTGAACCTCTGCTTTGGCAGGCATGGAAAGAGAAATTGACATCTGCTCTACACTTTTTTCCGCATCCCTTTTCTGACCCGGAAGCTTTAAAGCCATCCTGGGAGCAGCATCCCTCTTCTCCAAAGTTTCTTCATTGAAACCGGTAGCAATAACAGTAACTCTGATCTTACCGTTCATGCTCGCATCTGTAACCGCACCGAAGATAATATTCGTTTCGGAATCCTCACCAACTGCATCGTAGACCGTCTGAGTAGCATCGCTTACATCGTAGAGTGTCATATCCTCTCCACCTGTAATATTGATCAGTATTCCACGTGCGCCGGTAATCGAGATATCGTCCAGAAGCGGGCTGTGAATAGCACTGTCCGCAGCCATAACCGCCCTGTTTTCTCCTTCTGCATACCCTGTTCCCATGAGAGCGTCGCCCATACCCTTCATGATCGTCTTCACATCGGCGAAATCGAGATTGACCAGACCATGAACAGAAATCAGGTCAGAAATACCCTTGGTCGCCTGATAGAGAACATCGTCGGCTGTCTTGAAAGCATCGATCAGGGAAGTGCTTCTATCAACAATAGAGAGCAGTTTCTGGTTCGGTATCACTATGATTGTGTCAACCGCATTCCGCAGATCATCGATCCCCTTCCGTGCATTCCGGTCACGCACCTTGCCTTCAAAAAGGAAAGGACGTGTAACGACGGCGACCGTAAGAATTCCCATCTCCTGAGCGATCTCCGCCACAACAGGCGCTCCTCCGGTTCCGGTACCGCCGCCCATTCCACCGGTGATAAAAACCATATCCGCTCCGTCAAGAACAGAAGCGATCTTGTCTCTGTCCTCTTCCATTGCAAGACGGCCCACTTCCGGATTGGCGCCTGCTCCAAGACCCTTTGTCACCTTCTCTCCGATCTGAATCCGGTGAGCTGCCTTGTTGTTGTCAAGTGCCATCGCGTCAGTATTGACAGCGATAAACTCAACACCGGTGAGACCCGCGGAAATCATGCGGTTTACTGCATTTCCTCCGCCTCCCCCCACGCCGATAACTTTCATCTTCGCTACGGTATCAAACGTCTCGTCTAACGTGAAAACCATAAGCCCCTCCTGAGGTTTATTGTTAATAATTGGTGCATATTATGTTCTCAGAAAAATTCCTTTACCCATGATTTCATCTTGTCAAAAATCTTCTTGAAATTATCCTCGCCTCCAAGACTCTTCTTACCCTTCCTGTTCTTCATCTGCTCAAGACCGTACATACAAAGCCCCACACCCGTGGCATGAATCGGAGACTTGGCAGCTTCTGTAAGCCCGCCGAATCCTGATGGAACACCCAGCTTTACCGGCATCATAAACACCTTCTCAGCCAGCTCCTGTATCCCCTCCATCATCGATGCTCCCCCGGTAAGTACTATGCCCGCTCCAAGCATATCCGCATACTCGGTACGCTTTATCTCACGGAAAGTAAGGGAGAGAATCTCCTCCAGACGCGGCTCTATTATCGAAGCAAGCACTGCCTTGGAAACTTCTCGCTGCTCCCTTCCGCCAACACCCGGAACACTTATATACTCGTTTCCTTTTACCAGCGATGAATAAGCACATCCATACTGTTTCTTTATCTCCTCTGCCCTCTCGATAGGGGTGCGGATACCGATCGCTATATCACTTGTCACGTTTTTCCCGCCCAGACCTACCACTGCGGTATGACGGATACTCTCGTCGAAATATATGGCTATATCCGTAGTGCCCCCACCCATGTCAACCAGCGCTACCCCAAGCTCCTTCTCATCTTTCTCCAGCACCGAATAACAGGACGCAAGCGGCTCCAGCACAAGGTCGATCACCTTCAGACCTGCTTTGTCAACACTCTTGTAGATATTCTGTGCAGATGTCACGGCTCCGGTGATGATATGCACCTGGGTCTCAAGTCTCACACCGCACATCCCTATGGGATCCTTTATCCCCTTCTGCTCGTCAACAACATACTCCTGAGGAATAACATGCAGAATCTCCCTGTCCATGGGAATGGAAACAGCCTTTGCGGCGTCCTTCGCCCTCAGTACATCGAGCTCCGTTATCTCGTTGTCATCACGGGAAATCGCCACAACACCTCTGCTGTTTATAGCCCTGATATGATCTCCCGCTATACCCACCCACACAGAGTCCACATCAACACCGGCCATCAACTCCGCTTCTTCAACCGCCTTCTGTATCGAACGGACAGTCTTGTCGATATTGACAACAACACCCTTCCGCAGACCATCGGAGGGATGTACTCCTACTCCGATAATCTTCAACTCTCCGTTTGAATCGACTTCAGAGATTATACAGGCGATTTTTGTAGTACCTATATCCAGCCCGACAATTACATTCTCTTCCATTTAAACCTCCATCAACGATATTTCAAACACTCTTTTTCTTTTCCTGTCCCTCTTTACACCTAATCAGCCACTGACCGCACAATCTCCTCTTCCACCTCACTTCTCTGCGTCACATAAGCAAGATTCTGATAACACAGATTTATTCTGGCAGGAAGAAACTTTTCCGAGCTGAGGATTTTCTCGATCTCAAGCAGTTGATTTAAGCGTTCAACTACATCTTCTGTCCCAATATCGATCACCGATGGAACCCCCTTGAGCACCAGACGCACCATGCAGTCATGCGACAGGTCAAGCTGAGAAAACCTGGAAAAAAGCCCGCCATCAACCTCCCCCGCTTCCCTGAGAAAATCATTGAGCCTTTCTGTTCCCTTCTTGTCAATAACTCTCCTGCCGGCCTCATCCACCGTGTCCCGCAGTCCGGAAACAAGAGGAAGCAAAGACACAGATCCATTGGGCAGAGGCAGAAGCACACCCTCATCATCAACCTGCATAATCGTGCCGAAATTTACCAGCGCAACTGGTTCACGCTCTGCAATCGCTATTATCACCCTGCCGTTAAGCTTTCTTTTCAGCTTCACACTTTTAACCCACGGATCAGCACTGACTGCCGATTTCACCACATCTTTCTTTATGGAATAAAGCTTCATCCCAGGCCTCAATCCGCAACGGGCGATTATCTTCTGTTCCTCTGTCCTGAGACTCCCCTTTACCGATATTTCCTTTACATTTAACAGATCCGACTTCTCAATCCGGTTCCTGAGCTCTGAAAACCCGATCGTCCCTGCATACAGCAGCCCTCCCACCGCAGTACAGATAAAGAGAGCCGAGCCGATACGCACGATTGACTTCCGCAGCCCTTTGCGAATCTCCGCTCTCCTGGTAACAGCCCTTTTACGGTTGTTCGCTCCTACTCTCTTAGCCATTTAACGCCTCTACCAGTTTCACAGCGCTCTGCCAGATATCACCAGCACCCATCAATATCACAGCGTCTCCAGCTCTGAGATCTTTCTGTAAAATCCCGACAAGATCTCCGGATTCCTGTACATATACAGCAGATCTGTGATTTCCGCTCTTCAGTTTCTCGACTATAAGCCCTGACGAAACTCCGGGAACCGCTTCCTCTCTTGCCTTGTAAATTCCTGTAACGTAAACACTGTCCGCCTCAGAGAGACTCTCCACAAAACCATCCATAAGCTCTCTTGTCCGGGAGTAAAGATGAGGCTGGAAAACCGCCACTATTCTCTTGTATCCGCATCTTCTCGCCGCGTCTATCGTTGCCCTGATCTCTCCGGGATGATGCGCGTAATCATCGATAACGGTTATCCCGTTTACCTCACCGGCTATTTCAAACCTCCTCCGGGCACCCTGACACTTTGCAAGACTCTTCTGTATTACTTCAAAAGAGATTCCGGTACGGTCAGCCACCGCGATAACAGCCAGCGAATTGAGCACATTGTGCATGCCCGGAATATTAAGTTTGATCTCACCCAGTTCAGTGCCTCTTTTATACACAGTAAATGAGGGCTTTCCGGATGTAAAAGTGATATTTTCTGCAGTGTAATCACTTTCACTCTCTATCCCGTATGTGATAACATTACCGCTTATTCTCGGAAGAATATCCCTTACTCCCGGATCATCTTTACAAGCCACAACGGCTCCGAAAAACGGCACCCTTGCTGCAAAACTCACAAAAGCATCCTTGATATTTTCCAGACTTCCATAACAGTCCAGATGATCCGCATCGATGTTTGTGATCACAGCAACAGAGGGATACATGGCCAGAAATGATCTGTCATATTCATCCGCTTCAGCCACCATGATATTTCCGGTACCAGTTACCGCGTGTGATTCCGCGCCACGGATAACACCACCCACTAACACCACAGGATCAATCCCTGCATCCTGAAACACCGCACCAGTCAGAGAGGTCGTTGTTGTCTTTCCATGCGTACCCGCAATACAAATCGTGTAATGGGCTCTCATCAGTTGTCCAAGGACCTCTGCACGGCGCATGGATGGTATACCATGTTCCGCGGCATACACTCTCTCAGGATTGTCTTCTCTTATCGCGCTTGAATAAACCAGCAGTTCGGCTTCTTTCAGATACTTTGGTGAATGATCGTACTGCACCGCGATCCCCAGGGACTGAAGGCGCTCTGTCGCGGAGGATTTCTGCCTGTCGCTTCCAGTCAATTGATGTCCGCGGGAAAGCAATACCTCGGCAAGTGGACACATCCCTGCCCCTCCGATTCCGACCAGATGAATTTTTCTGGAAAAATCCTTCATGCTTTCCTTTTTACATCCGTATTGTTTGACACCGGCAAGACAGGCCTGAACCTTGGCTGCATTGTGTCAAACCGCGACTGACTCGAAATATTTAAAAGAATACCCATGCTGCTCATCATGAAAATCAGACTCATTCCCCCGTAACTTAAAAACGGAAGAGGAACCCCTGTTGTAGGAATCAATCCGGTTCCCACACAGGCATGAACAATCACATAGGACGCAATTACAAAAGAGAACCCGAAAGCCATCAACTGGCCCATCCTGTCCGGAGCACGGAGCGCTATTCTCATACCCCTGTACACAATGAACGCAAACAAAGCCATTATGATCATCAGCCCCAGAAACCCTATCTCCTCACCCATTATCGAAATGGCAAAGTCGGTATGAGGCTCAGGAAGGTAGAAGAATTTCTGCTCACCTTTACCAATGCCAACCCCGAAAATGCCGCCGTTTCCAAGTCCGATAAGCGACTGGTAAGTCTGATAACCAAGACTTGAGGTATTATCCGACATCTGAAGAAATCCGGTAAGACGCGCACGCCTATAAGGTGTCTTAAGCACCAGAAAAGCAGCCACCGGAACCACAGCCAGAAACAGTGAGGCCAGATGTAAAAACTTTGCGCCTGAAAGAAAGAGAATCGCCAGACCTGTAAGTGCAAGTATCATACAGGTGGAAAAATTAGGCTCAAGCAGAATCAAGATACACACAAGGCCGATTTTCAGCAGGTTCGTCAGAAGTACTGACCACTCCCTGATCTCTGCACCCGCCTTCTCACAGCTCCTTGCCAGAAGCAGTATAATAGCCATCCTTGCAACATCGGAAACCTGAAAACTCACCGGTCCCAGGGAGATCCATCTTTTTGCCCCGTTTACAGCATGGCTGTCAGGAAGGAAAAGCACAAAGACAAGCATCCCGACCGCGATCACGTAAATAAGGTTGCTCAGACGTCCCCACAGATGATAATCGACATTTATGAAAACCATGAAACTGATTATCGCGACAACAGCCCTGATCGTCTGACGGGAGAGGAAGAAGTCAGATCCACCGAAACGGTACTGTGCCAGGGCAAATGATGAGCTGTAAACAAAGATTATCCCGAATCCCAGCATGATAAGAAGCGCCGTAAAGAGACCGATATCCATCTTTGCCATTCTGTTGCTCATGATATCGCCCTCTCACTGACCAGTTCCCGTACCAGTTGCTTGAAAACATTCCCGCGCTCTTCATAACTGATAAACATGTCAAAACTCGAACAACCCGGCGAAAATACAACCACATCACCGCTTGCAGCACATCTGATAGATTTCAGTATCGCCTCATGCAGTGTCCCGGCTCTGTTTATCGGAGCAAGCCCATCCCAGATACCCTGCATCCTGTCAGCCGCCTCACCAATCAGACAGATATCACTTACATGCTTTCTGATATATTCATTGACAACGGCGAAATCGCATCCCTTGTCCCTGCCACCGGCAATAAGATGAACTCCGCCCGGAAAAGCTGAAACCGCTACAGCCACCGACTCTGCTGTAGTAGATTTGGAATCATTATAAAACTTCACTCCATCGAGTTCCGCCACATACTCCAGCCTGTGCGGCAAACCCTCAAAATCGCAGAATCCCTGACTTATGACATCTTTGTCAACTCCTGCAGCAACAGCCAGGGCAGCGGCAGCACAGGCGTTCTCATAATTGTGCTTTCCCTTTATGCGCATTTTATCAACGTCAGGAATTACACCGCTCTCACCGCGGAGCCTGAAACGGATCGTACCGTTTTCATAATAGAAGCAGTCACATCCCGGAACATCCCCTCCGAAATAGACCACATTTGTCCTCTCCTGCATCGATGCTGCCCATTCCCTCAAAAGAGGATCATTGGCGTTTAATACAAGGTAATTTTCCTTAGTGAAATTTCTGGCGATCTCTTTCTTGGCATTGTAATAATCCTCTTTGCTGCTGTACCGGTCCAGATGATTCTTCATCAGATTGAGCACTGCAGCACCAAGCGGCCTGAATCCCTCGATATTCTCAAGCTGAAAACTTGACACCTCAGCAGCGACAAAAGCATTCTCCGGAAGCTGTGGCACTTCACTTATCACAGGAATCCCTATATTGCCGGCCACAACCGAAGGCAGTCCCGCAGCTTTAAGTGCGGCACCAAGAAGAGACACTGTGGTGCTTTTCCCTGTAGAACCGGTCACCGCAAGAAATGTCGCGGCACTTGCCTGAAATCCCAGTTCCATCTCAGACCAGACCGGAATTCCCATCTCTTTTGCCTTTAAAAGAATCGGCAGGTCTGAACGGACTCCCGGCGAAAGCACGATAAGCTGGCTGTCAAGAATCCTCTCTGTGTGTCCGCCCGCTTCGTATTCGACTTTATCGTGTAACTGGTCAGTCAGAATCAACTCCAGTTTATTCTCTTCACATGTGTCACTGATAAAAACCTTCGTGCCCTTCTGAGAGAAAAAAGCCGCAGCAGCCAGACCGCTTCTGGCTGCCCCTATTATAGAAACCTTCTCAGGATAACTGTTTCTGAAATCAAATCTCATATCTAAAACTTCTCGAAAATGGTTTCCAGATAAATTCCGCGGGATCCTTTCAGAAGAACTGTGTCCCCTTTACAGAGAACTCTTCTGGCAATATCCACCGCTGACCCGGCATTTTCAACTGTAAATATCTTCCCCGACGGTAACCCTTCCTTCTCTGCCGCCCTGCCTACCTCACGGCTGAACTGTCCCACTGCAATCAGCTTTTTCACACCAGCTTTCACTATCTGTCTGCCAAGCTCCCTGTGAAGCTTAACAGAGTATTTCCCGAGCTCGAGCATATCCCCGACAATGGCAACCCTGCTGCCCGGTCTGGATACATCAGCCAGGTATGCCAGCCCGCTGCTCATCGATGACGGATTGGCGTTGTAACAGTCAACTATGAATGACACTCCTTTTTTCTTCTCTATCCCACCCCGCATCGATACCGGTCTCTGATCCGCAAGCGCACTTATTATCATTTTTTCCGGTATCCCGCAGCGGCGTCCCAGAAAAATCGCGGGAAGAGCGGCATATACAAAGTGACGGCCGGGCATCTGAAGACTGTAGCGGCTCCCGTCAACATCAAAACTCAACCCGTCAGGAGTCACCTTCAGGTTTTCAGGACGTACTGAACAGCGGGATGACAATCCGTAAAACTCCGCCGCAAGCCCTCTCTCCCGTACTCCCTTTACCAGACGGGGATCATCGCCGTTTAAGAGCAGAAAACCTCCACGGCTCAATCCGTCAGCTATCTCGAATTTCGCTTTACATGTGTTCTCAATCGAACCAAACAGCCCAACATGTCCGTATCCGATGTTTGTAATAACGGCGATATCCGGTTTTGTGATAAGTGATAACTCGTGAATCTCTCCCACATGGTTGGCACCCATCTCGATAACCCCGGCCCACTCGTTTCCACAAAACTTCAGGATACTCATCGGCACGCCGATATGATTGTTCCAGTTTCCAAATGTCTCCCCGACACTCATCCCCTGACGAAGCACCGATGAGATAAAGGTGCGGGTTGTGGTCTTACCACTCGAGCCTGTGATACCTATGAAAAGTATCCCCATCTCTTTCCTGTAACGTGAAGCGGCCTTCTGAACCGCCTTGACCGGATCGGAAACAAGAATAAGCTTCTTTTTCTGCGCGGCGCTGAGTGAAAGCTCTGCCTTTCTGTCAACTATGGCCGCAGAGGCACCGGCCTTGAACGCTGCCTCCACATACCTGTGCCCGTCATCATTCTCTGTCTTTATAGCCACAAACACATCGCCGGGTCCGATCTTGCGGGAATCATTACATACCATCCCGGCAGGCATCTTTCTCTGACGCTCCCCGATTTGAGATTTCCCGCCGCACCACTCTATGAGTAAGCCCAGCGTTAGTGTTGTACTGTTCTTATCGTGTCCGCTCAATTTTTATCTCCATGCGCAAGCAGCTCCATTACAACTTCTCTGTCGTCAAAATGGTGCTTTACGCCGTTAATTTCCTGATAGTTCTCATGTCCTTTTCCCGCAATAATCACACAATCACCCTCCCTGGCAATAGAGAGTGCCTGCTTTATGGCAGAGCGTCTTTCTGTGCAGACCATGTGTGGAAAATCCAGAGGTATACCATCGAGGATCTGATCTATTATCGCCTGAGGTTTCTCCGTGCGGGGATTATCCGATGTCACTATTGCCTCATCACTGTTTTCCGATACTATCCTGCCCATAATCGGACGCTTTGTCCTGTCCCTGTCTCCACCACATCCAAAAACACATATCAGTCTCCCCTTAGTGAGAGGACGGGCTGCTTTAAGAACATTCTCCAGAGCATCGGGAGTATGCGCATAGTCGATTACTACCGAAAAAGGAACATCAGCATCTACCCTGTCCATTCTTCCGGGTACTGTCTTCACATTGTCAAACGCACTTTGGATCTGCTCATCAGTAAAACCCATCGCGCGTGCCCCGGCAATCATCGATGCCATGTTGTAAATGTTGAAAAAGCCCTTCAGAGCAGAACTGAATGTGACTCTGCTGCCGTTCTCCTCGATTTCCACCCTGCAGCCGCTCCAGTCACAGTCCCAGGAAACGATTCTGACCCGTGCTTTTTCATTACGGCCGTAAGTCACGCAATTGGCACCTGTCAGTTCTTCCGCCAGACGCGCACCCCAGGCATCATCGATATTGATTACAGCCGGTGCTCCGGAAACCATATAGTCTGTAAAAAGGCGCTTTTTTGACTGATAATAGGATTCCATGTCATGATGAAAATCGAGGTGATCCTGTGTGAGATTGGTCCAGACCGCGGTATTGTAAAGAAGCCCTCCGATCCTGTCTAGGGAAAGAGAGTGCGATGAAACCTCCATAACAAGCCCGGATGGCCTGCGCTCCGATTCCCCGATCCATCTGAGAATATCGAGTGCTTCTGGTGTCGTATGGCTGGCAGGGATCCGTTTTCCCCCAAGATGAAAATCCACTGTGCCGAACATCCAGATCTGTTCTGATGGAATCCTCTGGCAGAGGAGCTGTTCGTAAAGATGAGCTGTTGTTGTCTTTCCGTTTGTACCGGTGATCCCAACACAGATCATCCCGGAAAAGTCCACTTCCCACAGAGCCGCTCCAAGTTTACCAAGTGATGATCTTAAATTGACACTCTTTATACATGGCACAGCCAGACCCGGATGGAGCTTCTCAGAAATCACAGCGGCAGCACCCCTGGAGAGCGCATCGGCGATAAACAAATCACCGTCAAGACGGGTACCGGGAATGGAAACAAAAAGCGATGCGGGTCCGGCTTTCCTGGAATCATAACAGATATCCAGGATCTCCGGATCGGCCTCTCCCGATCTGTCAATCACCTGCAGTGCAGATCTCTTGAGTAATTCATTTAACCGCATCAGTAAAATCCATTCAGCTCTCTTAATTTCGTAGCGGCATCTATCTTATTCATCACATTAACCCTCAAACGAACAAAACAGCGTACAAACCTCCGCCGATTTGACATGCAGGCCTTGAGCAGGATTCTGCCTGCGAACCGTTCCAGCACCTACAGCAAACGGCTTGAGCCCGCGAAGATTCACCATGTTAATCGCATCACGCAGGTCTTTACCCACGCATGATGGCACCTCAACCTTAACACCCGGCCTGCTCTCAGGAAGATCAAAATAGAGAACCACCTCAGATCCGCTCCTGAGCACTGTTCCTGGTGACGGGATCTGGTAGGTGACCTTGGAGCCATTGCCGCTTAACCTGCAGCGTATCCCCGCTGAATCAGCCAACTGTTCAGCTCTCTTCCTGTCAAGCCCGCAGAGAAAAGGAACGACTGTTTCCTTTTTGTCCTGCTTCTTCTGCTCCGGCTCAGCCTTGTTTTTCCTGAGAATCTTCTGTGCAAACTCAAGCTCAGGATGACTTATGATCTGAGACATCATCTTGCGGAATGCAGGCGCTGCAGCCACTCCGCCCATCTCTCCTCTGGCCGGCTCATCGATCATCACACCGCAGAGAAGAACCGGGTTTTCCGCAGGAACAAACCCGATAAACGAAGACCATGAACGGATCTGGGAATAGGTGCCGGAATCCGGTTTCTGTGCGGTTCCTGTTTTGCCCGCAACCGAAACCCCTTCAATGGCGGCGTTCTTTCCTGTCCCCTCGTCAACAACTTTCCTAAGCATTACTCTGAGTCTCGATGCCACATCCTCGGAGAGAATACGCCGAACAGGCCTGTATTCCGCGCTGTCAATAATCTCCCCGTTTCTGCTCTCTATTCTTTCGTAAATTCTGGGGGTTACAAGAATTCCACCATTTGCCACAGCAGCGAAAGGAAGTACCATCTGCTGAAAAGTCACCATAATCTCCTGCCCGATAGCCATCGTGACCCTGGTACGCCCTGACCAGGACCGCACAGGATGAACAATGCCGCTCTCCTCACCGGGAAGGTCTATTCCGGTCTTTGTCCCGAATCCGAAATCTCTGGTGTACCTGTAAAGAGTCTCATTGCCCACATCATTGGCGATCTTGGCAAAACAGACATTGCTCGATTTCGCGAGTGCATCTGTGAAAGTAAGGTAACCGTATGGGACATGATCCCTTATTACCTGATCGTAAACCTGAAATGCACCGTTATTGCCGAAGATAATGTCGCTTTCTTTCTTTATGTTTTCCTGAAGAGCGGCGGCAGCGGTGATCAGTTTGAATGTGGAACCCGGCTCATAGTTGGCGCTGATACATCTGTTCTGACGCTGTGCGAGAGAGTAGTGCAGCGGCACATTGGGGTTGAATGAAGGCTCGTTTGCCATCGCCAGGACTCTGCCGCTGTGAGGATCCATGACAATGCAGACCCCTGATTTCGCATTCAGGTTGCTTACAGTCTGACGCAGGACAGTCTGGACTATCTTCTGTATATCGCTGTCAATTGACAGTATCAGGTTGTAACCGTTGCGTGGTTCCTTGGACGGGAGTCCGATTTTGCGGTACTTCTTGTTTCTGCCATCCTTCTGCAGTATTGTCCATCCATCCTCGCCCCGAAGGAAATTATCAAAGGCAAATTCAACCCCGCCAAGCCCGTATCCGTCGGTGCCTACATAACCCAGAAGAGGCCCGGCGATGTCCCCCAGGGGATACACCCTTTTTACCCGTGCCTGGCGCTGCCCTGAGGCATTCACTCCCAGCACTTCAGGCTTGACCGAGATGGAATGTTCAATGCTGGAGGCGAGCGCTGCCCCTCGCCTGTCAAGAATAGATCCCCGCTGGGCTGTGAGGATATGGCGATGCTGGGTCTGGTCACGGCTCCTCTCTGCGTATCTTTTACTTTCGAGAATCTGAATCGAAAAGAGGCGTGCAATGATGAGAACTCCGCCCAGAGAGAGCAGTACAGAGATAAAGTACAAGCGCAGCCTGAACTGATTCATCAGCCCTTGTCCCCGTAAAAAGTCCTTTTCAGAAACGCCAGAAGCTCCTTTGGACTGTAGAGAATTTTCAGATTCTTTGACTTCTCAGGAGTACCTACAATCACAATCTGCTTTGAAACCGGGTACTCTAAAGACAGTGCCTCTCTTGCAAACTGCTCGATTCTCGCCGTAGAGGAGTACCTTTGAACCATAAGCCGCAATGTAGCTTCCTCTTTTTTCAGTACAACCAGGGAATCAGCCATTGCGCTCATCCGGATCGATGCATTATTGATATACACCTGTTTCCAGACTGCCAGAAGCGGTCCGGAGATCATAATGGAGAGCATCGCTACCCAGAGGAGCATGGAACGGAAACGGATAATTGGTTTGAGCATTGATTCCTCTTTTCGCTTATTCATAATGCGACCGCCGTTCTTTCCGCGACTCTGAGACGGGCGCTGCGGGAACGCGGATTTCTCCTGATCTCCTCCTCGGAGGGTTTGACAGCACCTTTAGTTATCCGCTTAAGCAGTACAGGTTTATTACATTTGCACACCGGTAAACCCGGCGGACAAATGCAACTCTGCTCCTGCTCTCTCATAAACTCCTTGACCATCCGGTCCTCAAGCGAATGGTATGCTATCACAGCCAGCCGTCCTCCGGCTCTGAGAAAACCAACCACCTTGTCCAGAAATCTCCTCAGTTCACCCAGCTCATCATTTACAGCTATGCGCAGGGATTGAAACACCCTGGCGATTATCTTTACATCGAGATGCCCGTACTCTCTGCTGAGACACTCACGGAGATCGCTTGATGTCTTGAGCTCCGGGCAGGACTTGATAGCCCTGGCCATGCGTGAGGGATTTCTTATCTCACCATAGCGGGAAAGGATATCCGAAAGCTCCTCCTCACTCATTCTTTCCAGAAGAGAGGCAGCGGTGGTTTCATCATCGGCACTCATTCTCATGTCAAGTTCACTGTCGCGCATATAGCTGAAACCGCGCTCGGTGCTGTCGATCTGAAAAGATGAGAGCCCGAGGTCGAGCAGGAATCCATCCACAGCACCAATGTCATGCTTGTCAAGCACCTTGTTGAATTGAGAGAACCGCTCCTGTTCGATAATCTGAGCGGCATCACTCTTTACAGCATGAGACTTGTTCCAGTTTACGGCATCTATGTCGCGGTCGATACCGATAAGAGTCGCATTGGAATCCAGTTTCTCAGCCAGAGCCCTGAAGTGTCCTCCGCCGCCCATGGTGCAATCCACATAAACGCCGTCTTTTCTGGTTACAAGCAGCCCCGTAACTTCATCCCTCAGAACAGGTTCGTGATAGAATTCTCTGTTCATTTTGCCGGTAACCTGCTTTCGACTGACTGGAAGAAGACTGTGTCGAAATCATCATCGGCACCCAGGTACTCATCGTAGCGGGCAGTGTCCCAGATCTCCAGGTAATTGGCATGACCCACAAGAGAGACATCCTTGGTGATTCCAGCTATTGACATTTGCGCAGGGCTCAGGGTGATCCTTCCCTGAGCGTCAAGTGTTGATTCGGATAGTGTATTGTAGAGGAGTCTTTTATGTCTCAGTGTTTCGGGTGTTTCGGGTCTGGAGGCAAGCTCTGCCTCGTAGACATCCCACAGATCACGGGGGTATGCGCGCAGGCAGTTATTGGGCGCACGACAAATAATAAAAGTCTCGTTGGCCTGCGGACTCATCGATTTGCGGAACTTCGCTGGAATGTTGACTCTCCCCTTATTGTCGATGGAGTAGTCAAACCTTCCGTGGAACTGTCCCATAATTTCCCCCACAATTACCCACTATTACCTACAATTACCCATTAGAATACTTTATTATGGGGAGAATGTCAAGGTTTTTTGTGAATTTGAGCAAAAAGGGACGGACTGCTTTTTTACTTTTTTGTCCTGCCAGGGGACGGACTATGTTTTTACTTTTATGGAAATCATAGGGTATAAGGCATTCAAATCTCCAGGAGGGGGAATAATTCCGGGTTCGGGGAGGAAAAATGGAAAGAGTTCGGCAAGGGACGGACTACTTTTTTACTCTTTTTTGGGCTTAAGCTTAGCTCCTAATCCGGGTTCCTCGATAGAAAATGCATATACATATATATAGGTAAGAGGAGGGTTTGCCCGGCGGTTTTTCCGTAATTCATCTCCGGGGTGAATTATTAAATTAACCGCTTAAGTCGTTATTTCTCCTCAGAGGTGAATTTTTAAACACTGGCGAGAAAAACTTTTTGCATCAGATTTCGCCTGATTATCCCCATAACCGAACACTGCTTCCACTGTCCCATTTTTTCGGAAAAGGGGACGGACTACTTTTTTGCTTTTTTGGGAGGCCACCAAAGCTTCACTCCCCCACTCATCCGGACGAGGGAAAGAAACCCACATTCCTGAAAGGAAAAATCCAATACAGACAAATGAGGATTTGATCAGTCCTGATTCCTTAATTCATCTCCGGGGTGAAATTATAACTTAACCGATTAAATCAGAAGCCAACATTTAAGAGCATATGGAAATGGCAGGAACCGTGTCCGGCTCTCCTCCACAACCTTGGGTACGACAGCACAAGGTTACGATCCCTTTTCCATCCTGCTGCACAAGAACGAAATAGAAATCCGGTATACAATTATCGTTTCTTCTTCCACCAGTAAAGATTGAGAGGATTCTTTTATCCAGAGCCGTCTTTCCGAAATTCACCTCCGGGGTGAATTTATGACTTAACCGCTTAAGTCACCATTTCTCCTCAGAGGTGAATTTTACACGGGCCAGAATAACTTTTACCCCAAACATTTCCACCTGGTCATGCTATAGCCGATCCCCTGCCTCCACTACCCATTATTTGGATCATACCCCTGGAAAAATTGGGGACTGACCTTTTGGAAGGTCATCAAGGCTTCACTCCACCACTCATCCGGGCGAGGAAAAGAAACCCACATTCCAGAAAGGAAAATCCAATACAAACAATGGGGATTTGGGCGGTCCTGATTCCATAATTCATCTCCGGGGTGGAAAATGGCTTCATGTTTGTTATTGTAATAAAAAATATCAGTATGCAAATTATCTCTTATACATAGACACCGATATTCTGCCTTGCAAATACCTGGTTTTTGATCTGGGTTACAGTAAAGAATTTCAACACACAACCTGGATTACAGAGCCTGATGGTTTTGTCGCATACCACGAAAACAACTTTATTTTCTGGGATTTATCAAGATTTGACGTTTCAGAATTCAAATAGTTCTCAAGGGCGCCTTCAGGCACGTTAGGTACTCTTTCCCCTGCCCCCCTTAGTTTATCTCTCGCGAGGGGACGAGGGGACGAGCCAGAACGTTCCACATGTTTCCTGAAAAAGCAGGAATCTGTAAATATTTTCACGCAATTACTCACGAAATCACAGTTCAAACTCCGTTATACAATTATCGTTTCTTCTTCCACCAGTAAAGATTAAGAAGCCAGCTAATCCAACCCAACTTGCAACAGTTTCCCGCTGTCCACTGCACTACGTCAACACAGACCCGCCTTCGCTAAGAAGCTACATTGGGGCTGAAGCCTGTGGGTAGACTTCCACCGCCAGATCTTTTTTCTACAACCCTGTATCTGGATGCCTGTTTTCACAGGCATGGCGCCATAGATAATTTTTACTTTTTTAAAGAAAGTCTTAAACCCTCTCCCAGTAAGCAATTTTTCCCCTTTGACACCCTCCGGCCCAGACATTTAATTTATAGTTAAGCTGAGCAAAACTAATGCGAAAAAACTATTATTGTTATACCTGGTGTAAATAAAGAAT
>JAAYIG010000157.1 GCA_012523595.1 Fibrobacter sp. | reverse complement strand
CCCTTTCCATGTTGCAGGATCCGGTGGACTGCTCCGGACCAGTAACAGTGATCCGGCAACTCTTTCCCTCTCCGAGTTTATCAATCTACACGGCATCCATTTCTTCCTGACATCGATACTTCAGGGACTCCCTCAGTTCTTCAAAAACCTTAACTCTCTCGAACACGGTTCCAATATCATCCCACTCCTTTTATGCCTCATCGCAGCTTTTCGTAAACACCCATTTTACAACGGATTTATCACATGCTCCTTCGTTTTTACATTTCTTGCCTGTGCATATACAGCAAGGCTGTATGGATGGGCCGGGGTGAGATATTTCAGTCCGTTCCTGCCGTTTGTTTATGCTTACGGAATCTCATACTTCTTCAGGGAAACCGGCTCACTTATTGAAAGATTTTCCGGAGATAACAGCTATTACATCAGGCTGTGCGGAATACCCGCAATTATACTCCTGCTTGGCATTCCGCTGATCAATCCGCACCGCTACTATGAGCGGGTTTATAAAGTTAAACCAGTTGACAGCACTCCGGAATATTATTCCGAACTGAGCAGACAGATATCAGGCTCAGATATCTATTATGCGGGGCGTCTGGCACAATTGAACTTTGCAACAAACCTTAGGTGCGTAGGAATCCAGTCGCTTTTCGGTGCGAATGATATGATCACAGCCCAGAAACACTTCAACCCGGCACTTCTTGTTCTTACAAGGAAAGAATTCGATTCACCCCGATTTAAGGGGCTGCTCGATACTCTGGGGCTCAATGGATATCAGTGGTCGGTTGTGTCGGAGAATGAGGTTGCTTTATATATAAGAATCACCAATTAATGACGGCCTCAAGGTGACAGGTGTTATTTACAAGCAGCACACGCGCCTTCACCTCACTCCTGTGAGCTCACTGTACGCGAAAACTCCCGCCCCTTCCAGTTGAACTTTCCAAAGACACCAAAGAATACCGCCATCAAAACCATGGGCAATTGAATAATCGATCCAGGAAGGATATATCTGCGAAGCTCCTGTTTTCCAAAGATGCGGCTTCCCGGAATCATAAGCACCATTTCACCCACAAATTTTACAAGAAGCATCAGGATAGCGGCAGAAAAATACCAGGGTTTAAAAAAGCCACAAAACAGAGTAACTGGAATAGCGAGGTAGAACAGGAAAATACAGGAAAGGAAAAGCACCTGCATGGGATTGTAATGAACCGTTTTCGATCCCCATCTTTTACGCTGTTCAAATACACTTCTCACCGAATCGGCAGGCGCTGTGGTTACCGCACCTTTAAGATCTGCCATGTATCTTATTTTCCATTTCCCGCTTTTCCATATTTTCTGCATCAGTAAATCATCATCACCTGAAACCACTTTTCCCGCACTTTTACCATAACCCCCGCATTCAGCAAACGCGCTTCGTCTGAAAGCCATATTGTTCGCGTTTGAATTGATGGGCATTCCTGCTCCGATTCCGGCGGCTGCGACAATTCCATGGGAAAGGAAATCGACCGCCTGAAGCCCGAAAAACAGGCTGTTCATGGCAGGAGGACGCTCATAGCAGGTGATTCCCTGTACAAGGCCGGTTTCAGGAGTAAAACTTCGGTCTATAGTGTCAAGCCATCTCTCCGGAACCCTGCAATCAGCATCTGTAAATACTATAATCTCACCTTTTGAGGCCTCGATCCCCTTTGACACTGCATATTTCTTTGGTGACAATCCAGGAGGAGTCCTCTCTATGTTGATAAGAGAGATATTCCGGTGCTGTGATATGTATTCCAATACTACTTCCGCTGTACGGTCGGTAGAACGGTCGTTTACGACTATAATCTCCAGCCGGTCCGGTGGCATATTCTGGGCAAGGATACTGTCCAGACAGGCTCCTATATTGTTCTCCTCATTATGGGCAGCTATAACAACAGAGAAATTAAGATTCGCAGGGTCTCCTGTTTTGGGAAGAGAGAGAAGCCCCCTTAAAAGCAAAAGCACAGAAGCTAAATAGAACGCGGATATCACTGCAAGGAAGATAATCATGAGTATACCTCTGAGTGATCCGAAGAGCACTACCAGTCATACTTCGCCGCAATAGGGAATCTCCATCCCTTTCCAAATGCCCTTGGACTCACCTTGAGTCCTGTACAGGCCTGGCGACGTTTGTATTCATTTTTAGAGACTCTCTCTGCCACCCATCTCACAGTCTGCTCATCGAAACCCATCCCCGCAATCTCACTGCTCGATTTTCCCTCCTCGATCAACTGATTCAGAATCGAGTCCAGAATATCGTATGGTGGAAGGGTGTCCTGATCGGTCTGATTGGGACGCAGTTCAGCGGATGGTGCTTTTGTCAAAACAGATTCCGGGATAATCTCTTCTTCATTATTGATATAACCGGCAAGTTTGTAAACCTTCTCCTTTGGAAGATCACTTATAACACTCAATCCCCCGTTCATGTCTCCGTAAAGAGTACAGTATCCCACAGAGATCTCGCTTTTATTACCGGTAGAGAGAAGCAGGTGCCCGAATTTGTTGGACAAAGCCATCAAAAATGTTCCCCGGATACGGGCCTGAAGGTTTTCCTCTGCTAATCCAGGAGCTATACCTTCAAAAAGAGGAGAGAGCATTTCCATGTAAGCGCTGAAAGCCTTTTCAATAGGAACTTCTGAGAAGCGGATACCAAGATTTGATGCCAGTTTCCGGGAATCCTCAACACTTCCCATCGATGAATACCTCGATGGCATAGTGACTCCCCAGACATTCTCCGGTCCTACTGCTCTGGCTGCCAGCACTGCAACTACTGAGGAATCGATTCCGCCCGATAAACCAAGCAATACCCTTTTAAAACCACATTTCTTCACATAATCCCTTACTCCCAGCACCAGGGCATCATGAATCTGGGCATTTTCATCCCACTCCGGTGGCTCCATGGTCTGAGCAGAGGATGAATCTATCAATTTCAGAGATTCTTTGAATGAGGGCAGATTTTCAATAAGATTACCCTCTTTGTCGACACAGAGGCTGCTGCCATCAAAGATCAGTTCATCATTACCTCCCACCTGGTTAACAAACAGAAACGGGAGGCGGTGTTTACGCGCATGATTCCTGATTATTTTCAGCCGTAAACTTTCCTTGCCGGCATGAAAAGGTGATGCTGCGATATTGATAAGAAGGGTAGCCCCTCTGGAGGCCATCTCTGCTACCGGATCGAATTTGTACAGAGGCTGCGGCCAGAACTCCACATCATTCCAGGCATCCTCACAAATACTTATCCCGAGTTTTTCTCCCTTGAAAGGGAAAACCGAAACTTCTGACGATGGATCAAAATACCTGGGCTCATCAAAAACATCATAGGACGGCAGGAGGCTTTTGTTCTGTTTGAACAATACTTTTCCTTCACTTATCAGTATAGCGGAGTTAAACAACCCCTTACCTCCTGAGATTGAATCCGGCATCGCGGTACCCAGAAGAATTCCAGTGTCAGGATACTTTTCCGAACAGTGGCATACCTGCT
>JAAYIG010000156.1 GCA_012523595.1 Fibrobacter sp. | reverse complement strand
CTCGATCCCAACCGGACGGAAAATCTAGCTACAATAGACCACCACCTGCGAGAGTATGCAGGGATGAGGCAAAGAATCCACAAGGGTGGTACTATGCCCCTGCGACTCGCGTGGAATCTTTACGGAAACTGGACAGATTTAAACTGGGCAGATGACTGGTCGTGGAATCCGGAGGCTCAGGATGATGACGGAGGAGTTTACTATCCGATAACAGGGGACTGGACCGATCCGGATAATCCCGACGTTCCAGTAAACAACTGGGATCCCAAAAGCTGTGAGATCGCTAAATATACTGTAGATAATGTTCTGGTTGAGGAGTGGGACGGATACACATGGCGACGCGTTTTCGGCAATGGACCGCTTCCGGGCAGGGATGCTATCAATGTAATTATCCGTGATACAATTCCAGCGGGACTTACTTTTGTCGAATTTACCAGTGAACCACCTCTGGGAGTCACTCCAAAGATTGACGGGAATGTAATCACCTGGATTGTCCCTAAACTCCAGATCAAAGAAAAGGGGACAATAAGTTACAAAGTCAAAGCTGCCGGTGTCTGTCCCATACAGGACAAAAATATCATGACCAGAGCCTGGATTCAGGCTGACAAGGAATCTCCTGTGTCAGACAGTGTGGCAGTGCTTGTCACCTGTGATGAAGTTCCGCCTCCGCCTCCTCCACCCACCACCATGTACAAAGTGGCAGATAAAAGTTCCTATATGGAGGGCGATACTGTTGTTTACACCATCGCGTATAAACAGACTCATGGAAGTGTTGTAACCGATATTTCCAATCAGGCAGACTGGATTGACAGGACAGGTAATGGAAAGATGAGTATCGGGGCAGACGGGACTATCAGTTACAATAAACAGAATGCCCGGATGGTTCACAAGTATTCTTATGGGGTCAATGGGAGTATCGGCGGGACAATTAAGCCTGCCACCTACAGTGAATTTTCCCTTGTATTGCGTGACAACGGCAGCGATTTTGTCGAGGTCCGCATGAAACACGAATGGGGAGAGATGTTGATCTCGTTTTATAACAACGGTACCCGGGTAGGAGATCAGCAGACGTTCACATACAAGGATTTTCCCAATGAGTTTAATTTCAAGATACTTCTTTCTGCAGATACGATCAGTTTCTGGGCCGGGGATACCTCAGCCCTGCTTCCCAATGTCCGCCAGAGCGGAATTGCAGTGAGAGCCGGACATGCCGGGGTAAAATCCGGCAATGATGCAGGTGCCACAATTACCGGTTTTAATACTAATCTCGATGCTGGTTTTAATGTGTCAATCAGCGATGCTGTTCCGGGCGGCCTGACATTTATAAATGCCGGAGGGATGATAAATACGGGAAGTCATGCCGGGACGCAAATTCCGGTTAGTTATAGTGATGGAGTGCTGAAATGGCAGGTGGTTTCCGGAGATACATACCTTGGAGCAAACGATTCGGTAACGGTCTGGTTCAGGGCTTTGTGCACTGAATGCAGAAGTGACACTATTATAAATACTGCTTATACCACCCTGCTGGGTTACCCTGATGATAAAATTGCTGCGCAGGTCCGGACACCATGTATTGAAGAACCTGATGATCCTGATCATGTGGATATTGTGCTTGACACCACAAAAATCAATCTGAGAGGTGATCATCTGGAAAGCACTGTGACAATGGATGCCGGGACCAGAAGTATCCAGTTGTATGCGGTTGTCAGGGATGCGGACGGCAACTATATCGAGAAGGCATCGCTTGCTGTCTGGGAGAGCCGCAACGAAGGTATTGTTACCGTGTCCGATGTACCGGGAGTCTCATTTTCGACATTTGTGAACAAGACAGGAAGCGGTTCCGTGGTTGTAGTAGTCAGCCAGCAGGGGCTGAAACCGGATTCGATCACTGTCATCGCGGAGGCAGCACCACCCTGGCCGGTTATCTCTTCCGCTGTGATGCAGGATACTGATGGTGATCTTGTTCCGGACAGAATCTTCATTACCTTAAACGATACTTTTCATATAAATCAAAAGCTTGACAATGTACTGATTGACTACAGGGGAAATGTATACAATATCCCTGCAGCTAATACTGATCTTCAGGACGTGAATCTTACAGTTCCATTTACATCTCAGTCCGGAACAGATCCTGTGCCCACAGGCATGGTGACCATAATCCTGACTGCTGAGGGCAGTTCCAGGCAGTCCTCTAAAACATTTACCGATGGAGTGGGACCGGCATTAAGTAATGCTTTCCTTTCCGAAAATCTCTCTGGAGATACCGATACCCTTTCAATCGCTTTTTCAGAGCAGATCAGCATGACAAATCTAGTCGGGCCGAACCTTCAACTGATAAAAAGCTCCACAGGAGAGAGGGTTACTCTTACTGTGCTTTCAATAATATCTGGTGGAGGCAGCCAGAACACACTGGTGGCAGTGCAGAGCGCTTCCAGTATTCGACCTGCCGAAGGGGATTCTCTGAGGCTTGTTCCAGGAGAGCAGGGAGGGAGTGTAACCGATTTGGCCGGCAACAAACCTCATCTGCTCAACCGTCCTGTTGTTATCAGAGGTAAACCGGCTCCTTTGACAGGTGGATGGTATGTGGATGAAACCGGAGATGGAGTGGTGGATGCAGTGTATCTGCGCTTCCACAGGTCAGTTGATATAAATGACATGCTGTTTTCACTTTCCTGGGGCGGATCGCAGCGTCTCAACAGTATTACCTCTGAATACTTCACATACAGCGGAAGCACCAGCGTAGTGAAAGTGGCTTTACCGGACAGCTTTAAAGTTGGAACAGGTATCAAGACATCAGGAGCCATGTTCGTACTGGTGGAGTCAGTTGCTTTTCCGGAACTCTGGCGCAGTATCGAAGCTGCTGACAGCGCTGCACCTGTGATCGAGAAGGCTGCTATCTTTACTGGAAGTGCAATTGATGAGAACACAGTGGCACCTGACACACTTGAGGTGTATTTCACTGAAAAAGTGGCCATCACTCCGCTGAAAAATCCATTTCAACTGCTTCAGCCTCCATCAACCGAGTACTCCCTTTCTGAACTCAACCAGATATCGTTGAATCAGAATGTTGCCAGATTTACTTTCCGTACTCCTTCCGGGACAGTCAATCCGAAAAACGGAGACAGCATAAGAATCAATCCGGAATCGACAGTATCTGATACATCGGGTTCATTTCAGAACAATCCATCCAACCGTTATGTAAAACTGGAGATGAACAGGCGCAGTGTACCCTGGGTCGTACAGGCTGGTCCCAATCCCTTCAATCCTACTTTGGGCCAGGCAATTACTATCAGAGTCGGGGCATCACTGCAGTCTCCCATACGACCTGAGATCACTGACATCTCAATAAAGATGTTTGATGCTGTTGGTAATCAGATTCTGCCTGATGTCCGCTTGTCGGAAACCAGAAACGGGTTTGAGTTCAGGTGGAATGGAAGAAACAAAAATAACCGGATTGTAGCAACTGGTGTCTATCTCTGTGTAATTAAGTTCCATGATGGCACAGGGACACAGATACAGAAGGTGATGGTTGCTGTAGACAGGTAGGTTTCCCGGGGCTTACATTATGCTCTTCAAAGGCCCCGGATGTTTGTTTCGGGCGGTATGATGACCTGGGAGAAAGTGCTCTTAACAAACACACCCTCACCCTGTCCGTAGTTCATGTGAAAGCTGGAATCCAGCCCTGAAAAACTTCACTGATGATTTCTGGTAGGGAAATCGATATTGATACCCAGGGAAATGCGGGTTGATAAATACCGATTAAAAATATCATTTCTTAGTCAGGATAATCACGGTAAAGGTACAGGCTTTACAATTATGATTCAGATCTGTACCTGAGTTATCTGCACTTTATCTTCTGATTATTACAAATTTCTGATCCGGCCGCTGGTTCTCGTAGCAGAGCCTTATCCACGCAGGACTTCTGGCTCTGTTTGAGATGCGGATCTCATCGAGTTTTCCCCTGAAATACCTGTCATCGATATCCGATCTCCTTCCAAGCATCACGTTGTGGGAATAGTCTGCTTTGATTGAATCTGCCTTGATGACAGTTACAGAATCGGCCAGAGTGCCATTTACGTACAGATAATAGGCGTTTCCGGAGCTGACTGCTGCCAGGAAATGCCATGATCCGGACTCGGCAGGAGCATCGGTACAGACCCATCCCTCCATCGATTTGTACACATAAAAATTCCAGAGGTAGTATCTGTTTATCTGGAGCCCGTACTGGAAATTGCCTTTTGATATTATATCCTGATAAAAGGTGTCAAGATTCTCTGTATTGACCCACGCAGAAAGAGTGAATGCTCCATCCTGGGGATAACTCAGTGCTCCATCAGCGGAATTTGGAATCTCGATATATCCCGAATCACTGAATTCAAGTCCTTTACCGATAATGCAATCCCTGCTGGTCAGTTTAGAGCCTGCAGGTGTTCCGTGAAAAGAATTCTCTGTTGCATCGAGAACCTCTCTACTCCCATCACCTTCAAGATGCCACACTGCCTGAAAACCATTTCCTGTGGTAAATACATCAGCTCCATCCGATTTCATCGATGCATCGTTTTTCCCTGAAAGCATCCTTATCACTGTCAAGCCATCACCGCGGACAGTATCGACCCTGACCCATATCACTGCTTTACCGGAAAGAGAATCCCATAATTCAATCTGACAGGGAAGCGTATCTCCATGGCTGTTTGTAAAACGAATCCGGGGACCGGCATCTGTGGTTGTGCTGAAATCAAAATCAGATGAGCTGAGTCTTATAAGTACCGGGAAATCGAGAATTGTCTCTGAAACTGCAGCCCCATCGCTTCCAGTGTTAAGAAATATATTCTGGACAAGAGGCCAGGAGAGCCCGACTATCAAGGGTTCAGGTGAAGATGACGCCGTTACAGTAACACCATAGACCTCTGTTTTAATCTCCGGATCGTCTTCTGAAGAAAACCGGATTGAATATGTCCCCTCTGGAACGTCTTCAATTGTAAATTCTCCGGTAAGAGGATCGATTGCTGTAACTCTTTCCAGTCCATAGATCTCGGCAATCGCTGATGAGACTTCCATGGTGGAGTTGACAGTTCCGGAAATTGTACTGGTCCTTTTCAGTACAGAACCTAAAGAATCCGTATCACCTGAATCTACCTGAAATGAAACCAGTGCTGCATAACCTTGCCTGTCGTTTATCTCAATTGAGTAGCTGCCCGAATCCAGGTTAGTCAGGAGAACAGATCCTGAATTATCGGTGATTGTGTCAAGATTTTTTGCAGATGTATTTCCAGG
>JAAYIG010000155.1 GCA_012523595.1 Fibrobacter sp. | reverse complement strand
TTCAGATACTGGAATAGTCCTGGGACTGCACGATGTCGAAACCATCCTCCAGCGTCTTACCCAGGTGGATATCGTGTTCTTGCGAGCAAGCCCATTCATGCAAAACACCCTGGCATCAATTCCACTTATAAAGGAACAGCACTTTAATGGTGGTTCAGTCGATCCTAATATTCCAGTTTACATGTGTGATACCAGAGATATCGGTGACAAAGCAGCAGATCTTCTTGCGCAAAGATTGTTTCCCGGACACAGTGTACAGGATCTTTTCGGAGACCGGTTCTCTTTTCGGGAAGTAAGTCACCTCATAGGAATGGAAATTGGAATTCCCGATCTTCCGTATGTGCGTTTTAATGATACTGATGCTATGGCTGAATTGATAGATAAAGGCTTCTCAGATAGCGTGGCAAGATCTCATATAGACCTATCAAGGGCAATCTCAGAAGGTAAGCTCCACCCTACAGTCACCGATCCTTCCAAACCCACCGTACCTACCACTTTTACCAAATTTCTAAAGGAGGTCTTCATGCCGGCTTACAATGCCTGAATCTGTGAAAAATCACTTTGCCCCATATTTCAAGAGCAATCTTTCCAGCTCAGTATCGATTAATTCTGCAGTTCTCAAGGGAACTTTCCCTTTATGATCTGCAAGATTGGGATCAGCACCATTCTGAAGCAGATGCGAAACAATAAGAAAGGCATTTTCCCTTACTGCATAATGAAGCGGTGTGTCTCCTTTTTTATCCCTGGCATTAGGATCTGCGCCATGCTGCAGAAGTAACTGTGTTTCTACTGTCAATCCACGGCGGACCGCTTCATGAAGAGGTGTCGTAGCGGCCCCCTTCTCACATCGAGGTGATACTCCCTGAGCGAGCATCTGCCGGAGCGTTTCGGTATCCCCTATCTTCACTGCTGCTAAAAGAGGATTCTCCCTGACCTTTTCCTGCGTTTCAGTAGAAGAAACCGTTACCGGATCCTTATTACTCTTTTGCTTACTGGCTTTATTTCTCTTTTGATCCTCTGGCACTGCACTTTTCTCATCACTTACATCTGCCACATTTTCGGCAGTAACCGCAGAATCGATCAATGTATCTGAAACAGAAACCGGTTCTGGTGTCGGCTCTGGCGCAGATTTTGGCATAAGTAAAAAGAGCAGCACAAAAGCAACAATAACACCACCTGCGACTAAGCTCCATAGAAGAGCCGGTTTGAGTTCTTTTTTGGAAGAGGTAAAGTTTTCAGAGGAACTGTATTGAGCACCAAAGATCTCAGGAAAACTGCTGTTTAAGGCTTCAATGACTTCCGATGGAGTCTGAAAACGCTTATCCGGCTCCTTCTGCATCATTTTTTCAACTACATCAGAAAGCGGCACTGGAATTGAAGGGTGATTATCCTTTAATAGCGGAACCGGACGGTGCATGTGCTTAACAATAACATCCACAATCGATTTTCCCGGAAATGGAGTCGAACCGGCAAGCATGTGATATAATGTGCAACCCAAGGCATAAATATCGGAACGGCAATCCGCAGCACTGGGATTTTCGGTTTGCTCAGGGGCTGCATAATGAGGACTTCCCAACATCACATTGGGTAAAGTCAAACGAATGTCTCCGTCAATCCGTGCAAGACCAAGATCGGCTAGTTTTGCGTTACCGGTTTTATCGATCATAATGTTTTCCGGTTTTATATCCCTATGCACTATCCCGTTTTTTAAGGCCAATTGAAGAGCGGAAAGAACCTGCATGGTAATCCTTACTGCCTCCTGCGGCTCTATCTTGCCTTTTTCAGAAATGATGGTTTGCAATGTCTTCCCATCGACATAGTCCATTACAATAAAATGGACTCCGTTTTCACAACCCACATTTGTTACCCCAATGATGTTGGGATGACGGAGTTTTGCGGCGATCCGGGCTTCTCTGAGAAAACGTTCTTTGGCATCGGGTACATCAGAGAGAGGTTTAAGCACTTTGACTGCGACGATTATGTCTAAAGCAAGATGATGAGCTTTATAGACAGTCCCCATCCCCCCATGCCCGATTTTTTCAAGAATCTTACATCCCCCGATTGTGGTTCCAACAAGTTCGTCCATGCAAATCCTCCAGGCAATTCGATTCGAACCAAAGCCTGACCTTCCGGGAAGTCCTATGCTCTGATCCCCTCCCTGAGTCAGGGATTAAATATACTTCATTGTACACCTTTTATTTTCAGCTCAATCTTTAAAACAATGAAAACGGGGAGTTAGCAGAAAGGTTCTTTTTGGTAATAGCAGATTAAATTTGAAGTAATCGTTTTATTTTCTGGATGATCTGAGTAGTAT